>JAJXTA010000863.1 GCA_021784265.1 bacterium
CACCACGATGTAGCTGAGCTTGTCGGGGATGACGATGTCCTCCTCGCGCGGCACCACGATCTCCTCGTCCACCTCGACGGCAAAACCGCCCGCGCCCGCCTCGACCTTTTCTTTGGTCGAGGTCAAGGGGAGCTCGGGCTCACGAGGCGGCAGGGGTTTGTTCTTGGGCCGGTCGTTGAAGGACCGGATGTTGCGCACGCCGACGCGAGCGAAAATCTGGTAGCGCTTCTCCATCTCGTTGACCACCCAACGCAGGGCCAGGATCACCTTTTTGGGGTCCGTGACCACCGGCACCACCAAGTGGGGCAAGGCGTTGTACTGCTGCAGCTCGACCACTTTGGGGTCGATCATGACGAAACGGAGCTGGTCCGGGGGGAACCGGTAGAGGAGGCAGGCCACGATCGTGTTGATACAGACCGATTTGCCCGAGCCGGTACTGCCGGCGATGAGGAGGTGGGGCATCTCCGCCAAGTCCGCCACAATGGGATGGCCATAGACGTCCTTGCCCAGGGCCAGGGGGATGCGCGCCTTGGCGTTGCGCCATTCGTCGGCCTCGAGCATCTCGCGGATGGTGACCTTGGACTTGACCAGGTTGGGGACCTCGACGCCGACCGAGCTCTTGCCGGGGACCGGGGCGAGCATGTTGATGCGTTCGGCCTTGAGGGCGGCGGCGATGTTGTTCGCCAGAGCGGTGATCTTCTCGAGCTTGACGCCCGGGGCCGGATGCAACTCATAGCGAGTGATCGTCGGGCCTTTGGTGATGTCACCCAGCGCAACCTCGATGTCGAACTGGGCGAGGGTTTGCTGCATCAGCCGGGCGTTGGCCATGAGTTCTTCCTTGGACTCGGTTGGCTTAACCGTCAGGTCGGGCGGGGTCAGCAGGTCCAAGGAGGGCAGTTGGTAATTGCCAATCTGGGGGGGGGCGGCGACGGCGATGGGCTTGGGCTTGCGCGGTCCAGGCCGGAGTTTGGGGACGGCCGCTGCGGACTCGGGTACCGGGGCTGGCTCGGTTTCCGCGTCGGCTTTGCTCGTCTCTCCACTGGGCGGGGTCGCACTCGCCCGGCCCAACACCTCCGCGGTCGTGGCCGCTGCAACCTCGCGCGCCGGAATCACCTCGCCCAACTCCTCTGGTTCCTCGACTGCGGGACGGACCGGCCCCGGCTGGGTGGGGGCCGGTTTCGGAGGCGGGACTTTGACTTGCGGCACACTGAGGTCGCGCACGGTGGGTTCGGGCACAGGCCGCAGGTCGGGGCCGAGCCCCGGCTTGTCGGTCCGCTTCGCCGCGGCGGGTGGCGGCGGCGGGTTGGCGGCCGGTTGGCGGCTGGCTTTGTCGATCTCGTCTTGAAGGCGGCGGGCTTCCTTGTCCAGCTCCCGGGCGCGGCGTTCGAGGGTTTTCTCATCCGGCGGGGTGGTGTCAGCCTCGGCGCGGCTGGCCCACCAGCTTCGCAGCCAATCGCCCAGATGGAAGTTGGTCAGGCCGTAGAGGCTGATGAGGTAGAACGTGGCGAAGAGGATGGTCGCCCCCAGCTTGCCGAAGTAGCTGAAGCCGTAGCGGTTGAAGGCCGCCCCAAGAAACCCGCCGGCGCTGGGCGCGCTGAGATTGAGGGTGAGCCGCTCGACAAAGCCGACGCCAGGCAAGCTGGGGTTTTTGGCCAAGCGCTCGAGCAAGTCCTTGTTGGTGTAGAGGTCCAGCACCCCCATGCACGTCAGCAACAAGACCAGCGCCCACACCCAGCGCCGCCGCAGATAGGCCAGGGCGGGGACGAAGCAGCCTAGTCCGAAGCCGAGTGCCAGCACCGGCAGCAGGTAGGCCGCCGCCCCAAACTGCTTGAAGCAGAGGTCGGCGGCCCCCGCCCCGAAACCGCCGATCCAGTTGTGGGCCGGCTGATTGGGTGGGACGAAATTGGCCGCTAAGTCCTTGCGGTCGTAGGAGAAGAGGGCCGACAGCAGCAGCAAGGAGAGACTCACCAGGACGATGCCAATGATGTCCGCGCGCCCTCGGGGGCTGCCGGTGCCTGCTTGTTCCTTTCGCGCCACACCGGAAGGTTAGCGGGCCGGGCGCTGGACCTCAACTCCTGCCTTCGGGCGCTACCGGACGAACGCACCGCGCTCGCCCCGCGGGTAGGCTCGCGCTGACGCGGATGGAGAAACAGACTTAGCCCCCAGTTTTTGCTTGCAATTCTAATGGATTCTGGTAAAAGGATGGCTAATTGAGCGCCGGTTGCTCGGCGCCATTGTGCGGAGTTGTTCACCTTGATCCCTATTCTCGTCCGGGCCAGAGGTTCGGCGTGTCGTCGTGGCGGCGTATATGAAGACCAAACCCATTCCCCATTTTGAGCTTATCCCTCAGTTCATCGTGCGAGACGGCGGCGGCGCGGCCGCGCGGTTGAAAGCCGTGCTGCGGGGCACGATCCTCGTGTTCGCCCTGCTGTCCGGGCTGCGGGCGGACACGTTTCTGAATCGGATCGGGACCACGATTGTGGACGTCACTTGGTCCACGAACGCCCTGCTGACC
>JAJXTA010000864.1 GCA_021784265.1 bacterium
TGGAGGTCCGCGCCGGCACGCTTGGCCAGGGGTTCGAGGATCTCGATGCTGTACACTTCGGCCACCAACCCGGAGAGGACCGCCGCTTGATAGCCGGAGCCGGTGCCGATTTCCAGCACCCGGTCCGCGGGCTGGGGATCGATTTGCTCGGTCATCAGCGCGACAATGTAGGGTTGGGAGATGGTTTGGCCGTAGCCGATGGGCAAGGGGTAATCCTGATACGCGGCGGCGCGGTATTCCGCGGGCACGAATTCATGGCGCGGCACCGTGCCCATCGCCGCCAACACCCGGCGGTTCTTGATGTCGCGCCCCGGGGCGCGGAGTTGCTCTTCCACCATGCGACGGCGGGCGATGCTGAAATCCGGTTCGGCGGGTTTGCTCATGGGCAGGTCCGGACGCCCCGCCACGGCGGTGCTCAGCAAGGTCAGGCACAGCCCGGCCCGGCCGCGGCGCGCAAACCTCCCCCACCTGCCGGCGCGGCGGTGTTGCGCGCCCACGCCGGGCAGAACCCCGGCCGGCGCCGCCCGTGGGCGGTCACCGGCGCGCTGGAGCGGTGCCCCCATGCGGTCGGAGCGGTTCGGACTCTCTTAACGTAGTCCATCGCTGGAATCGTGCAAGGGGTTTGGCGACACGATGGCTTCTGGACGCTGGACGGCCTTTGCGCCCGCGCTATGATCGGGGCATGCATACCCTCTCCCGTTGCCTGAACGGTCAGGCCGGCGCGCCACTCGTACGGCGGACCGGGCTCCGCCTGGCGTTGGTGCTGCCGCTCGCGCTTTGGCTGGCCGCCACGGCGCCCAACCGCGCTGCCGAGGCCCCGCCTCCGTTAAAGGTCCTCTTCCTCACCGGCGGCGGTTACCACGACTACAAAGTGTTGGCCCCGCATCTCACCCACGCCCTCAGTCGCCTCGTCAACGCCCAGTTCACCGTCCAGTTCGGGCTCGACGCCTTGCACGACCCCCACTTCGCCACGGGCTATGACGCGGTGGTGTATGATGTCTGCTTCGATGACGCGCCCAATGAAGTGCTCGTCAACGCCCTGCAGACGACCCGGGCGGGCCTGCCGACGGTGATGATCCACTGCGCGATCCATGCCTTCCGCAACTCACCCAAGGTCCACGAATGGGAAACCTGCTGCGGCATGCGCTCGAAGGTCCACGACCCCTTCGGTCCCTTTGACGTGGTGAAACTCGATGCGCGGAGCCCCATCACCCACGCCTTCCCGGACCATTGGAGCACGCCCGGGGACGAGTTGTACCAGACGATCTCGATCCAACCCGATTCCCACCGGTTGCTCCAAGCCACCAGCCCGCGCGATGGGCGGGTGCATACCGTGGCGTGGACCTACGAGTTTGGGCGCGGGCGCGTCTTTGCCACCACCCTGGGGCATGACCTGAAGACGGCGGCCTCGCCGGATTACCTCCGGCTCTTGGCCAATGGCCTGCTCTGGGCCTGCGGCAAGCTGCAACCCGATGGCACGCCGGCGGCCGGGTACGCCGCTCCGGGCGCGCCGTGAAGGTCCGGGGCTGGATTCTGGGCGGGTCCGCGTGGCTCGCCGGCGTGGTCGTCACCGCCGCCGCGGCGACGGCCTTGCCCCGCTATTACGCCCATCCTGCGGTCGAGGACACCAACGGCGTGATTGCCCCCTGGTATCGGGGACTCAACGGCCCTTGGGATTGGCGGGTGCGGATTGCCGCCGAGACCCTCAAACGATATCCCTGGACCACCCGGACCAACGCCGTCGCCGCCTATCCGCACTACATTTTCAGCGGAGTCTGGCACATCGCCACCAACGGCGTCATTACCCCCAAGACCCCCAACGCCTGGGCCGATGGCGACTTAGGCCAGCGTGCCGTCAGCCTGCTCAACGGGTGGGTGGACTACTATCGTTATACCGGGGATCCCGCCGCCTTTGCTCACCTCGAGTACCTGGCCGGGTTTCTCCTCGATCACTGTCTGACCCCGCCGGACCATCCCTGGCCGGGGTTCCTCGTCAGCGTCCCGGTCAAGGGCAAGCCCTACGGCGACTGCAACCCGCACGGCATGATCCAGCTCGATATCTGTGGGGCGACCGGCTTGGGGTTGTTGCGCGCGTACGAATTGACCGGCAACCCCCGTTGGCTGGCGACCGCCCGGCACTGGGGGGATCTGCTGGCGCGGCACTGCAACCTTGACCCCGACACGCCGCCCTGGCCCCGCTACGCCAACCCCGCCGACGCCCCCTGGAAAGACAACCTCCAGACCGGCGGCGTAACCATGATCCTGGCGTTCTTGGATGAGCTGATCCGCCTGACGCCGGCGCCCGGCTCGGACTTGTTGGCCGCGCGCGACGCCGGGCGGCGCTATCTGCGCGACCGCTTGCTTTCGGCCTGGACCGTCGATGACACTTGGGGGCGCTATTTCTGGGACTGGCCCAATCCGGTCCAGAACTGTCTGACGACCCCCGACGCGGCGCGCTACCTGCTGGATCATCCGGAGGCCTTTCCCAACGGCCTGACCGAGGCCCGCAACATC
>JAJXTA010000865.1 GCA_021784265.1 bacterium
TATACGTTAGAGAAGAGCGACGCTACGGTGGGCACGTAAAGGCTATGACGGCAGCGCCCACGCTGCGCATGACTTGGTGGTTTAAGGAGGATCAGAACGGGTTTCAAGTGTTGTTTGACAGAACCAATCGCATCGGCTTCGAGCACTTCCTCGAGCAGACATTCGGGAACGCGATTAGCAGCGACACGTATCCTCATCTCCTCTACAGGGTGCGGGATATAGGAGTCGGGATCGTGTGCAACTTTGGGACCAATGGTCCCCTCCAGGTTATCTGCCTAAAGGCCGGGACCTTCTGAAGGGCGATGCGGTTGTTGGCACTCTGACCCGGCGAATTGGAACCTGCCAGGCGGGGTCGGGTCCGATCCGGCCGCCCGCTGTTTCCGCCCCAGGTGAGGACGCTTTCACAGACAAGCCCTTATGAGCAATTGGCGTAAGTTTGTTGGTGAGGGAATTCTCAGCCCGGGGCCATTCTTGGCTGGTGCAATTCCGACCGGACCCGGCTGGTGTGGGCCGTCCGCTGACGATGCGGTTGGCGGAATTGCGCAGGAAATGCGGCGCGTTTTGCGGCGAGGTGTTGGAACAGGTTCCATTGCAGGCGAACGCGGACGGTATTGTGTTCGACGACCCGATGCTGGTCGGGTTGCGTAGCGGGCTTTCCGAGTGCGGGAAGTGAGCTGTCCCGCGCGGTACGCGGCGGATGTCTCGTCGCTGAGCGTGTTTCCGCCCTGGTCGGGCTTGCTAGCCGCGGCCGGTGGCAGGGGCGGCGGGCGAGGTGTTGGTGGGCGCCGCCGCGGGAGGGGTGGGGAGGCTCGGGGGAGGGGCGTTGGTGCCGGTGGGGGCCGGCAGCCCGAGCTTGGTGCGCAAGGCCGCGGCCAGGGGGGGGATGAACCCGTGCTTGGGATCGAGCAACCGGTCCAAGACTTCACGCTGCAGCTTTTCCAGCGGGGGGAGCGGCACGCGCTTGGCCGACGGGGTGCTGAGGATCTTGCCCTGGTACCGGTTCCAGATGTTGCGCGCCAGCAACGCATACCCCGCCGCCTCGGCATCCTGGTCCTGCGCCAGGCGCAGGTAGTGCTTGGTGATGACCCCCTCGAGGATGCCGGTGGTCCGGTCCATGTCGGTTTCCGCGATATCCTCGCCCACCCGTTTCAGGGCGTATCCGTCCAGCGTGGTGTCCGGGGGCAGGGCTTTGGGGTAATGCGTCTTGACGTAATCGAGCCAATGCTGGGCCTCGCGCAACCGGTTGTGCGTATAGAGGAAATAGACGGCATCGAGCAGGTCGTTCTTGTGGGCGATTTCGATATGCTGCCGCATCTCGGGCTCGTCGAGCATCGCCTGCTCGTAGGCGGCGCTGGTTTGGGGGATGATGTCGAGGTTGGGGACGAACTCGTAGGTGTGATCGAATCGGTTCTCGATCAGCTTGCCGCGGCGGAAGGCGGTCTGCATGGACTGGTAAATGACGCGCCGCAGGGTCATGAGGTCTTTGTTGGTCTTGGCGTTCTTGAGGCCGACGTAGGCCCAATAGATCGCATGGGTTTCCGGCAAGCGCCATTCCAGCGGGCCGTAGCGCTTGTCCACCTCCTCCATGAGGACCGGGTCCAGCTTGAACCGGTCGCGCAGGGTGGCGGCGCGCTCCTTCTCCTCGGGGGTGCGGGGATGAATGAGCGCCGGGAAATCCGGGCGGCCGCCGGGCATCAGCCGTTCCATCTCCCCCGCCCAAGCCGCCTTGAAGTAGAGGTGGGCGTCGTCGAGGTTCTGGCCCATCTTGTGTTGGAACTGCCAGGCCAGCTCCCGGTAGATCAAGACCGTATGCGGGTTGTACTTCAGGGCCTGGTCGCGGAGCAGGCTGATCCCGCGCTGCACCCAGAACCAGCGGTCCGCCGGGTTGGTGAACTTGATCGAGATGTTGTAGGACATGTTCCAGGCCTCCACAATCCACACCGTGGCGATGTGGGGCTGGAGCTTGGTGATCCAATCGGCCAACTGCACCATCTCGAAAAACTTGTCCTCGTCCTGCAGGTCCATGGCCCGGACCCAGAGGGCGTTGGCGATGAGGCCCCGGAAACCGCCCAGCACCACCGTGGTCAGGGCCAGGACCGGGGGGGCGTTTTCCAGGGGCGTCACCCGCGTCAACCCGAACAGGGTCCGGTCCCGGTTGAGCCGGGTCTGCGACCACGAGGAGCCCAACAGCAGCACCCCCGCCAGGCCGAGCAGGGTGGCTTTGCGCCATTTGGAGCCCGCTCGGTCCATGCTTAGGTCTTGCTCTGGGCCGTGGCCAGCTCGCGACGGCTGAAGGCGAGGATCCCCACGAGCGCGAACAGCCCTCCCAGCACCAGGACGATCTGCCCCACCGCCAGCGCCAGCTCGCTCCAGGTCACGCTCCGCCCGCTGCTTAACGATTCGATGGGCGAAAAGCCGCGGGCCAACCCCACCAGCCAGAGCAGACTGCGGAAGATCAGCACGCTGGCGTGGTCAAAGAAGTTCGGCTGGTCCACCACCCCCGTATTG
>JAJXTA010000866.1 GCA_021784265.1 bacterium
CTCCCTCTTCATCGACCCCGCCACGGCGCGCAAAGGCTATCTCCAGCGATTGGCCGCCCACAACCAACGCATCCAGACCGCCTGCCAGCGCCTGGGAATCGGTTACCGCCGGTTCGAGACCGACCGACCGCTGGAATTGGCCCTCTTCGACTTCCTCCGCGAGCAGCGGCATCGCGGCAAACTGCGCCGACGGAGGATCGCGTGAGTTTCCTGACGCCACTCTTCCTCCTGGGCGGGCTGACCCTCGGCTTGCCGGTCCTGTTCCATCTGATAAGGCGTTCGTCCAAAGACCAGCTCCCGTTCAGTTCCCTGCTCTTCCTCCAGCCCACGCCCCCGCGAGTGACGCGGCGGAACCGGCTCGAACATCTCCTGCTGTTGCTGCTCCGCGGACTGGTGCTGCTGCTGCTGGCTCTGGCCTTCGCCCGACCCTTTCTGCCGCGCGGGCGGCTGGCGCCCCCCACCACCCCACCCCGCACGAGGCTGCTGCTCTTACTGGACACCAGCGCCAGTATGCGCCGACTGGGCCTCTGGCCGACCGCCGTCGCCAAGGCCGAGGAGGTGGTCCGCGGTGTCGGGCCGGCCGACCAAGTCGCCCTCTTCACCTTCGACCGCCTCCCCCACCCGCTGCTGAGCTTCAACGACGGGTCGGCGCTGGCGCCCGCCGCGCGGGGACAACTGGTAGCGCAGCGGCTGGCCCAACCCACGCCCGGTTGGGCCGGCACCGACCTGGGCACAGCGTTGACCTCCGCCGCCGAACTCCTGGCCGGGAAAGACACCCCGAAGGCCGCGACCTTCCAGCGGCGCTTGGTGGTGATCAGCGACCTCCAAGAGGGCAGCCGCCTGGACGGGTTGCAGGGCTATGACTGGCCGCGTGGGGTGCGGATCGAGTTCATCCGGGTCCACCCCCTCCGGCCCACCAACGCCGGTCTCCAGTGGGCCCCCGACCTCGAGACCGCCCTCCCCGCGGGGGCCGACGCCCGGCCGCGGCTCCGCATCAGCAACTCGCCGGACGCCCAGCACGAGCAGTTCCGCTTGCAGTGGGAGGGCGCGGAGGCCGGAGACGGGCTGGATGTCTATGTCCCCCCCGGCCAGAGCCGGTTGGTGCTGGCCCCGAAACCGCCCCCGGGACTCTCCCCCGAATCCTTGATCCTCACCGGCGATGATGAGCCGTTCGACAACCGGCTTTATGTGCTGCCCCCCAAACCGGCGGAACTGACGGTGGTGTATCTCGGCCCCGAATCGCCGGCCGACCCCGCGCAACCACTGTACTACCTCTTGCGCGCCTTCCCTCCGACACGCCGCCAAATCGTGCGCGTAGTCACTGTGCCGCCGACCGGGACTTTGGCGCCCGCAACCCTCGCGGCGGCGCGGTTGGTGGTCGTCACCGCCCCCGCCCCCGAGGTGCCAGAGGCGGCCGTGCAATCGTTCCTGGCCAAGGGTGGCACGGTCTTGCTCGCCCTGCAAAAGGGCGCCGCGACGGCGAGTCTCGGACGTTGGCTGGGGCTCGAGACCTTGCAGGCGACGGACGTGACCCCCGCCAGCTACGCCATGCTCGCCCAAATCGCTTTCGACCACCCCCTCTTCGCCCCGTTCGCCGATCCGCGCTACAGCGATTTCACCAAAATCCACTTCTGGAAGTACCGCCGGTTGGCTACCAACCAGTTGGCGGAAGCCCGCGTGTTGGCGCGGTTTGATACGGGCGATGCCGCCCTCACCGAGGTGGCTCGGGGCCGCGGCCAGATTCTGATCCTCGCCGCCGGGTGGCAGCCGGCGGAGAGTCAACTGGCACTCTCGTCGAAATTCGTGCCGCTCCTCTACGCGATGCTCGAACGGGGAGGCGGGGCTGAACCTCCACCCCAGCAGTACCATGTTGGGGACACCGTGGATTTGACGCCGTTGCTGGGAGCCGTGGCCGCCTCACAGGCCACCGTGCGCAGGCCGGATGGGCGGCCAGTCTCCCTGGCGACCGGCGCAACGACCTTCACCGCGACCGACCTGCCCGGCATCTACACCATCACCTCCACCCAGCCCCCGCGCCGTTTTGTGGTCAACCTCGACCCCGCCGAAAGCCGCACGGCGGCGTTACCAAGTGACCAGCTTGAGCGTCTAGGTCTTCCATTGAAGCCCCGCGAGGTCGCTGTCGCGCGACGGCTTGCCCAGGAACGTCGGCAACAAGACGCGGAGCTGGAGAACCGCCAGAAACTCTGGCGCTGGCTGATCGGGATGGCGCTGGTGATGGTGCTGGCGGAAACCAGCTTGGCGGGCTGGCTCACGCACCGGACCACCGGACCTACCGAACCCGCCGTATGATCAACCACAACCTAAGAGCCCTGTTGCAGCCCCTGGCGCGCCAAGAGCGGCGCGCCTGGCTGTGGTGGCGCTTGGCGGCCTGCTGGACCGGGGCGGCTGTGGTCGGGCTGGTGCTGCTGTTGGTCCGGCGGCTGACCGGCGTTAGCCTGCCCGGCAGTGGGTTCTGCGTGCTGAGTGGTGCGGTGGTCGCGGCCGCG
>JAJXTA010000867.1 GCA_021784265.1 bacterium
GGCAGCGAGATTTTACGGCGGTGCTGGCGGCGTTGCTTGACGCGGGAGTACCCGAAGCTCGCGCCGTGACTCTGGCCGCCGCCGGCACTGCCCAGGCCGCCTTCCAGAAGCGCGCCCTGACCGCCGTGACCGGCCTGTCCCGGGGCCTGAGCCTGCCCGAGGCCTTGGGGGAGTTGGACCGCAGCGGGGAGTTGGAGTGGCGGCTCGCCAACGCGGCGCGGGGGCGAGGCGGTTTTACCGCCGCCCTGACCGGCTGGCAGGAGGCGCTGGACGCCCAAGCCTTTCAACAGGAACAGACCGCCGTCCAACTCCTCACCAGCGCGTTGGTGTTGGCCAACGGGCTGTTCGTGGGCTTGCTGGCCGCGGGGGTCTTCCAGGTCCTCATTCACGTCACGGGAGAGGGGCTCTTATGGTAAGGTCTTCCCGCGCTCCCCACCGCGGCACGATTATGGCGGAGATGATGGTCGCCATGAGCCTGCTGGTGCTCACGGTCCTGCCCCTGTCGCGATCGTTCCTCCGCGATCAAGCGCTCTGCCGCGCCTATTACACCCGCGCCACGGCAACCGAAATCGTCGATGGCGAGATGGAGGTGCTGCGGGCGGGCGGGTGGCGCGCCTGCACCAACGGCGTCCAAGCCTACCACCCCCGCGCGGGCGCCGTCGCCAGTTTGCCGCCGGGCCAGTTTCTTTTGACCCTCGAGACGAATCGCCTCCGCCTCGACTGGGTACCAGCCGAACACGACCGGGGCGGCCAGGTGGTCCGGATCGCCCCGCTGGTCGTTCCCCCGACGGCGTCCCACCCCTGACGGTGTTGCCTCTGTGCCTATGCGACCTCCCTCTCCATCCGCCGGCTTGATCATCCGGCCGAACCGCGCGCGCGGGTCGTGCCGCGGGATCCTGCTGATCGAGGCCGTCGTTTACATGGGGCTGTTCCTCGTGATCACCGGCTTGGCGTCGGCGGCCTTCTTCAGAATCATGGACACCTCGAAACACCTCCGGCGGGCGGCCCAGGACATCGGCCTGGCATTAACCGCGGGCGAACGCTGGCGGGCGGACGTGCGGGCGGCCATCGCCCCGCCCCAGCTCACGGAGGAAGGGGGTGGTCAGGTCCTCTCCCTGCCCCAACGAACGCGAGTCGTCCATTACGTCCTGGAAGGGGGCGCGGTGATGCGGCAGTCCGGCACGAACGCCCCGTGGATGAAAGTGCTCGCCGGGCTGCGGGAGGCTAAACTCTACCGGGATCAACAAGCCGGGGTGGTGTCCTGGCGCTGGGAAATCGAACTGGGTGGCGCGCTGAAGACCCCGCGGCTCCAGCCGCGCTTCACCTTCCAAGCGGTCGCCCCTGGTGATACCCGATGAAAATGCCGCTCCAAACCGGTTTCCTGCTGGCGGGTTCGCGAACCACCCGCTCGACCCAAAGCGGCATCGCTAGCGTGGTTGTCCTCATCCTGCTGTTCCTGATGGTGGCGTTCCTGGCGGGGAACAGTGTGGTCCTAAGCAGCCTCAAGCGCGAGCTTGTCCGCCTGGACCGGATCCAGGCCCGCCAATACCCGCCCCCAGCGCGAACCAACAGCCCGCCGCCGGCCCCCGCCCCAGTTGCGCCGCGGTAGGCTCGGTCTCGGACCACCGGGACCGGTTGGCTCGCTCCCAATGCGGAGGGCGCCCGAACGACGGGTGCGGGCACACGAGGCCCCGGCCCTTACTTGGGCGCGTCGGTGCGGAACGGGGAGGCGGGCAGCCCGGCTTGGTTGCAGAGGTTGCAGACAGGGTTGTCGGCCCAGGCATAGCGGACGGCGACCGGCGCCTCGAGGCCCGGCGCAGAGACAAGCACCGAGTTGCCCTCGATGGTGGCGTCGGCCCAGACGAACTTCCCGTCCGCGCCGGCCACCGCGAAGCCGCGCACGGGACCGCCTCCTTTGGCCAGCAAGCCGCCGCGGGCATGGTCGAACCGAAGCCGCAGACGGTTCCCCTCCCGTTTCATCGAGCGATACCGCGGGCCGGAGTACTCGACCTTTAGGCCGTAGGCAATCGCCTCCGCGTCCAGCGCCAGGCGCCGCCCCAGCTCCTGCTTGTTCTTCGGGTGGATGTCGGCCGCGTCGCCGATGTCAATCGCCACCGCCAACCCGCACTTGGGGATGTGGGTGGCGGTGCGCAGTTGCGCCTCCCGCAACTCCGCCCACGCTGACTCGCCCGGCTCGGCTTTCGTGGGCATGAAGTTGGCCAATTGAACAATCAAGAAGGGGAAGGCCCCGACCTCGAAGCGGGTGCGCCAATCGCGAATCAAGGTGGGGAGCAGGGTCCGGTACTGCCGGGCGCGGCCGGCGTTGGATTCGCCCTGGTACCAAATGACGCCCTTGATCGGGAAGGGGAGCAGCGGGGCGATCATGCCGTTGTAGAGGACGGTGACGACGTTCGGGTTGTTATTCACCGGCTGGGGCACCGGCGTCGCCTTGGCCAACACCACGCTGGCCCGATAAACCCACGGACCCGCCAGGGCGACCGCG
>JAJXTA010000868.1 GCA_021784265.1 bacterium
CTCCGTGTCACTCATTTGGTAGGGCGGATAGGCCTGAGCATCATCGGCATACATCTGGAGCGCCAACCCGTACTGCCGCAGGTTGTTCCGACACACCGCAGCATGAGCGGCCCGCTTGGCCACACGCAGCCCCGCCAACAGCAGGCCGAACAGGATGGCGATGATGACGATGACCACCACCAGCTCGACCAGCGTGAAGCCCGCCCTTCTCTTCGCCGCAGGACACGGCGGACTTCGCTCACCACGCGGAGAACAACATCGGCTCATCGGATCAAGCGCCCTATCAGAGGGTGAAGCTGAGACTAACTCATATTCACCAATTACGCAACTGTGCGTTGCGGCGCACACGATGCGCTCCCCTGGCCGGTGGGCGCGTCCTTGCCCGCGCGCTGGGGAAGCGACGGTCCGCGCCGCTCGCCTCTTGATCGGGCTCTCGCAGGGGCCGACAAGGATGTCGGCGCTCCCAGGTGAACGCGCGCCAAGCTGGCGCAGAACTCCACGACCCCGGCGCGCGCGAAGCGTCTTGGAGTGCGGTAGTCCTCTACCGCTTTTGCCGCTCTTGCCCGACGCAGGCTGAAGCCTGCGGCTACGACCCCGCGGCGGCGCGGCCCGACCCAAAGCGCCAGAGGACTGGCGCACTCCCCAAGCTGGCGCAAAACTCCACGACCCCGGTGCGCGCGAAGCGTCTTGGAGTGCGGCCCAGCCTGCCTGCCGGCAGGAGTCCTCTACCGCTTTTGCCGGTCTTGCCCGACGCAGGCTGAAGCCTGCGGCTACGACCCCGCGGCGGCGCGGCCCGGGACAGCCCTCCGGCGGCGGCCGCGCCGGCGTTCCACCGACCCGCTTTCGCCGGTCCCGCCTACCGCTCCGCGCTCTCACGTTCGCGGCTCGGTCGCCCGCGTCGCCTTCAAACACTCATTGTCAACCTCGGGAGGAGGCCGTAGTCTGGGGCGAGATGGCCACTGTGGCGGAACAACTTTCCCGAGCGCGGCAGGCGCGAGGGCTTTCGGTGCAGCAGGTTGCCGAGATCACCAAAATGCGCACCGACCACGTGCGGGCGCTCGAGGAAGGCAACTACGGGGCGTTCACCGCCCCCGTGTATATCCGGGGGTTCGTCCGCACCTATGCCGGGATGCTGAAACTGGACGTGGGAGCGGTCCTGGTGGTGTTGGACCAGGAACTGGGGCAGACGGAGAAGTTCCGCGAACCGCCCAGCCTGACCCAGGAGCCCCCCACCGCCCTGGACAAGGTCATGCTGCGGCTGTCGCGGGTGAACTGGCGCGTGGCCTTGCCCCTCCTGACCGTGGCGCTGATCGGGGTGGCGAGTTTCGTCGGGGTGCGGGTGTGGCAGAATCATCGGAGCCGGGATCCGCTGGAGGGGGTGGGGCCGGGGTTGTACGAGCCGGCGTCGCCGCTGGGCGGGGACACGTTGCCACTGCCGCCAGCCCCGGCGCCCCGCCGGTGAGCACGGCGCTGGCGGCGCCCCTGTGTTTTGGGGCCGTGCCGCCCTCAGCTTGGCGGACCACCGACCGACCGACCGACCCGCCCAGTTATGGTGCCTAACGATCATCCGACTCCGCCGCCGGCCATTCGCGTGGGCCTGATCGCCTTGGGGTGCGCCAAGAACCTGGTGGATGCGGAGATCATGCTCGGGGCCCTGGCCCGAGACGGGATGGAGATCACCAGCGAGGCCGCCGAGGCCGACGTGGTGATTGTCAACACCTGTTCCTTTATCGACACCGCCCAGGAGGAGAGCGTGGAGGCGATTCTGACCTCCAGCGCGCTGCGCGACGCCCGCAAACCCCACCAGGGGCTGATCGTCGCCGGGTGTCTGCCCCAGCGGTTCCGCGATGAGTTGCCGAAGCTCTTGCCGGAGGTGGACGCTTTCATGGGGATCGATCAGGTCGCCCAAGCGCCGGAGTTGGTGCGGCACGCCCTCCAACGCCGGGCCGAGCGCCAGGCCCAGCCTCCCGCGGGCGCTCGGTCGCCCACGGCCCGTGTTGTGGCGCGCCTGGCCGCGCTCGAGCGGGCGGGGGCGGCGGAGGCGCCGGAGGCCGGTTCACCACCCCGCGTTGGGGCGAAGGCCCCTGGCGCGAGGGCGGTCGGCGCGGGCGGGCGCGGCGGCCACACCGCACCGGCGGTGGCGCGGACCGGGCCGCCGCCCGCCTGGGTGGAGGTGAATCGGCGGCCCCGGTACATCCCCGATTACGCCACACCCCGGTTTCGCCTCACCCCGCGCCACTTCGCCTACCTGAAGATTGCCGAAGGCTGCAATCATCCCTGTAGTTTCTGCATCATCCCGCGCATGCGCGGGAGCCATCGGAGCCGGGCGCTGGGGGATGTGGTGGCCGAGGCGCAACGGTTGCTGGGCGAAGGGGTGCGGGAGCTGAACCTGATCTCCCAGGACACCACCTATTACGGGCTGGACCTCCGCCCTGGGCACAGCCGGGCCATCGCCGCCCCGGCCCGCTTCATGGCCGCGGCCGAGAGCCTGCCGGCGGACGCG
>JAJXTA010000032.1 GCA_021784265.1 bacterium
CACAGTGGTCGTCTTCTTCCCGGTGACGTTTCTTTACGGGGTCAGCCGATTCCTCTTTTCGGCGCTGGCGCTCTCGGTGGTGCTCTCCCTGTTCGCCTCCTATTTCGTGGCGATGACGGTCGTGCCCCTCTTCTGCGCCAAGCTGATCAAAGGCCACCAGGGCCACGGGGGCGGCGCGGCCGGCCCCGCGGCCGGCGCCCAGCCCACCCACCGGCCGAGCTGGGGGCAACGGTTTAACACCCGGTTCAACCGGCAGTTCAACGCCATGCTCGACCGCTATGAACAGGTGCTGGGGCTGAGCCTGTTGCGCCCCTTGGCCACGGTCCTGGGGATCACGGGCATCTTCGTGCTGAGCATGGCCCTTTACCCGGTCATTGGTAAGGCTTACTTCCCGCGCACCGACCCCGGCCAGTTCGTCATCAACGTCAAGGCCCCCTCCGGTACACGGATCGAGGTGACCGAGCAGTTGGTGGCGCGGGTGGAAGGGATCGTGCGCCAAATCGTCCCGCCCGCGGAGCTGAAGATCATCGTCTCGAACATCGGCACCACCCCCGGCTTCAACTCGATCCTTAACCCCAACTCGTGCCCGAGCACCGCGGTGGTCCAGGTGGGACTTAGCGATGATCGCCGCCTGAACAGCTTCGCCTACATGGACCTGGTCCGGGCCCGGATGCGGCGGGAGCTGCCCGAGTTGAGCGCCTACTTTCAGACCGGCGGTTTGGTCGATGCGATTCTGAATCTGGGGATGCCGGCGCCCCTGGACATCCAGGTCAGCAGCATGGACAAGCTCGGGGCCCACCGCGTGGCCACCCAGATCGCCCGCCAGGTCCGGGCCCTGCCCGGGGTGAGCGACGTCTTGGTGCCCCAGGACATGGATTATCCGGCCTTGAGCATCAACATCGACCGCGAGCGGGTGAGCGAGCTGGGCTTGACGGCCAAGGACGTGGTGGACAGCCTCATCACCGCCCTGACCTCCAACGGCATGATCGCCCCCAGCTATTGGATCGACCCGTCCAACGGGAACAACTATCTGCTCACCGTGCAGTACTTCGAGGGGCTGGTGAAGAACCTGGCGGATCTGGGCTCGATGCCCCTCCGGGCGCCGCATCTGACCAAACCCACCCGCCTCGATTCGGTGGTCCACATCAGCCACATCAACGCCCCCAGTGAGGTGGACCATTACACCATCCGTCCCACCATCGACGTGTATGTGGCCCCCTCAGGTGAGGACCTGAGCGGTGTCTATGCCGGCGTCGAGCGGATCGTGGCCCACACCGCGCTGCCGAACAAGAATATGACCGTCACCGTGCGCGGGTCGGTGCAGGCCATGCGGGAGTCGTTCAAGAGCTTCGGTCTGGGCTTGATCCTCTCGACCCTGCTGGTCTATTTGATTCTGGTGGCCCAGTTCCGCTCCTTTGTGGACCCGTTCCTCATTTTGCTGGCCGTGCCCACTGGTTTGACGGGGGTGCTCCTCTTTCTCTTTGCCACGGACACCACCCTCAACGTCATGTCCTTGATGGGCGTGGTGATGATGGTGGGGATTGTCGTGTCAAACAGCATCCTGATCGTCGAGTTCACCCGCCGCCTCATCGCCGAAGGGGTCGCGGTGCGCGAGGCGGTCTCGACCGCCTGCCGGGTCCGGCTGCGGCCGGTGCTGATGACCTCGTTGGCGACCCTCATCGGCCTGATTCCGATGGCGGCCAAACTGGGCGAGGGGAGTGAGGCCTACGCCCCGCTGGCGCGGGCCATCATTGGCGGGTTGGCGGTCTCGGTGATCTTAACCGTCTTCATCGTGCCCGCCGCCTGCCTGATCATGTATGGTAAAGGCGCGGCGGCGGTCGCCCCGGCGACGCAGCCCTAGGCCCTTGTGACGGTTCTTCTCTAATCGCGAATGAGTGCATTTCTGCTCGACTCAGGTGTGGCCGCCCCGCGGGGTGAAGCCACCGACGCCCGTGCCACCCGTCCGCCATGTGGCCGCCGCAGGCGCGCCTCCCGCCGGTTCGCGGCCTGGCTCGGCGCCGTGCTCCTCGCGGTGACCGGCGCCGTGTTCGGCCCCGCCGCGCGGGCGGCGGAACCGCCGGTGCCCCGGTTGACGCTCGAGGAGGCCGAGCAGAGCGCCCTTAAGAACCACCCGCGCATCTCCGCGGCCCAACTGCGAGCCTTGGCCGCCAAGCAAGTCGTCCGTGAAACCCGCGCCGCGTTCTTCCCCAGCCTTTTCGCCGACGCGACCGCCGTGGGCACCGCCGAGAACAACGCCCGCATCAGCGCCGGCGGATTGAACAACCCGTTCATCCTCGAGCGCAACGCCGAAGGCGCCACTCTCACCCAGTTGATCACCGACTTCGGGCGCACCGCCAGCTTAACCTCCAGCGCCAAATCCCGGGCGGTGGCGGAGCAACAAAACGTGGCGGCCACTCGCAACCAGATCTTCTTGGCGCTCGACACCGCTTACTTCAACACCCTCCAGGCCCAGGCCGTCCTGCACGTCGCTCTGCAGACCGTCGGGTCGCGTCAACTGGTTTTGGACCAAATCCGCATCTCGGCCACCAACAAACTCAAGAGCGAGCTGGATGTCAGCTTCGCCGCCGTGAGCTTGGGGGATGCCCAACTGTTGGTGGCCAAGGCGAGCAACGACCTCAACGCCGCCTGGGCGAATCTGGCGGACGTGATGGGGAGCCGGGAGGCGCGGCGGTTCGCCCTGGTTGAGGTCCCCATGCCCCCGGGGCTCACCAACAACGACAGCGACCTCATCGCGGTCGCTCTCCAGCAACGCCCCGATCTGCTCCAATTCCGCGCCCAGCGCGATGCCGCTTACCAATACGCCAAAGCCGAAAAGCGCCTCGTCCTCCCCACCATCAGTGCCGTCGGCGCCGCCGGCACCACCCCGATCCGAGATCCCCGCATGGGCCAGAACTACGCCGCCGCCGGGGTGGACCTCTCCCTGCCGCTGTTCACCGGCGGCCTCTATGCCGCCCGGCGCAGCGAAGCCGTGTTCCGCGCCCAGGAGGCGGACCAACAACTCCGCGACCTCGAAGACAACATCATCCGCGATGTCCGGGTCGCCCGCTTGAACGTCGATTATGCCCTCCAGCGGATGGCCTTGACCGAGCAACAGTTGGAGAATGCCCGCGAGGCCTTGGACCTGGCCACCGCCCGCCTCACGACCGGGCTGAGCTCGATCGTCGAGTTGACTCAGGCCCAACTCAACGAGATCTCCGCCGAGGTCGGCTTGGCCAACGCCAAATACGATTACCATATCCAGCGTGCGATTCTGGCCTATCAGCTTGGCCAGTGGCGCTGAGCTCGCGGGTGGCGCGCGGTCTGAGCTGAGGTGGGTTGGGGGGAGCGGGTCCGAATCGTGGCCGGCCCGGGGCGCTCCATGGTCCTCAGGGCCCAACCGGGCGGGCGAGGTGCTGGGCCTCCCACGGACCAAAGTCCCCGTCGTCAGTGTGGTGGATCTCGCTGTGCCCATCACCAAAGGCATAGGCTCGGTTCCATCCGCCATTGGCCCCGCCGGGCCAAACCGCCTTCTCCCGGAGCACAATGGTGGCCGCGGGGCCGGGGGAATTGGTCATCTGCCCAACCGTGCCCTGATAGACCATCTCGAACTGGTCGGGACCCAGGTTGGTGAGGGCACTGGCCCCCGCGGGCAGGTAGGCCGCCGCCTGGTCGAAATTGGTGGGATACTGGTTCTGATGGTCGCCGGCGTACATCATGAAGGCCAGCACCCAGCCTTTCGTGTAGTTCAGCTTGGCGATGGCCAGCGTCTTGATTTCCTCAGGGTCGGCCGCTGGGGCTTGCGGCGCCGCCGAGCTCGCCGCCGGTAGGCTTTGCCTGGCTGCCGCCAAGGCCCGCTTCAGCGTCCCCACCTCCCCGCGGAGCCGCAGCAAATCCGCGTGCTCGGCCCGGAGGCGGGCCACCTCGTCCGGGTCGATCACCGGCGCCCCGGGCTTGGCCACCGCCTCCGCGGCGGTCCTCTGGCGGAGTTGGCTTTGCAGGGTGTCGTTCTCCTCCTGGGTGCGCGCGAGGGCGCGGTGCTGCACGACCAGAGCGGTGGTGAGGCCGGCGACCGCCAGGGCGCCGGAGGCAAGTTGGAGTTTGGTCATAGTGAAGAGTTTAAGCAGGCCGGCCAGCCCGCCGGTCGCGGCAGGCAGGCTGTTCAAAGCCGCGGCGGTGATCTGGCCGAGCAGTCCCGGCGGCGCCGCCGTGACGGCCTTGCCGGCCAAGAGCGTGGCGAGCGTGGCCGCCGAGAGCGTCAAGCCTCGACGTTTGAAGTGCCCGCGCAGCTTCTCCAACGCCCGGGTCACCCGCATGCGGGCCGCGTCTTCCGTGGTGCCCAAGGCCTCGCCCACGCTCCGCAGTTCACGGCGTTCGAAAAACCGGAGCACGAGCGCCTCCCGCTCGTGGCGCCCGAGGCCGTGGAGCGCCTCGTCGAGGAACGGGACCAGTTGTTCCCACACCGGTTCGGTGGGCTCGTCGGGAGTCGTCATCTGGGCGGCGGCTTGTTCGCGCTGCCGACGCCGGGAGTTGGCGCGCACGCACTGCGCCGCCGCCAACCGGGTCGCCCGATACAACCACCCGCCCAGCACCACGTCCTGGGGCAACACCCGCGCCTTGCGGGCGAGGGCGGTGAAGACGGTTTGGGCCACGTCTTGGGCCAGGTGGGTGTCGCCTCCCACTTGGCGAGCCGCGGCCGAATAGACCAGGTCTAAGTACCGCCCCACCAGCTCGCCGAAGGCCGGCTCGGAGCCTTCCTCCGCGTAGCGCCGCAGTAATTCACGGTCGTCGGTCATGCGCTGTTCATCCTCTAGCTGCCGCCGAACGCCAAACCGAACCTCAATCTGATGCATCTTAGGAAAGTCACAAAAACCCTGTAAGCTCCCTCAACTCCGCATCGACGGGTGACGCGAGTCCCGCTTCGAACTGACACCAGGACTGCCAGCGGCCCGCTCAGCCGCCAGGACGGCCATCAAGGGATCGCCACTCCACTTGCTATCCCTTCACGCGCGACGGCCGGAACGGGTAGTATTCCACCCGACAAAACCGCGCGTCGCGAAGCACCGGGTCCGCGGTGATCAGGGTCAGGTTCAGGACCCGCGCCGTGGCGGCGATGGTGCGATCAAACGGATCTCCTGGAAACTCCGGCGGCAAGTCGTTCGTGGCCACGGCGATGTCCGGCGTGACCTCCACCAGTTCGATGTCCCGCGCCAAACCGGCCGCAAAGAAGTCCCGCAGGTTGCCCCGGAATTCGAGCCGTCCCCGCCGATGCTGAAGGGCGCATTCCAGCAGGCTCACGCTGCTGAGACCTTTAACTTGGTGAGCGCGGCCGAGGATGGTTCGGACGCGTGCCGGCAGCACCTCGGGCATGGTAACGCTGTTGGCCCAGGTCGCCGTGTCCAGCAGGTGATTCACGCGCGGGCCTTCCACGCCTCGGGTTGCGTCACCCGTCGGCCGGGCGGAAAGCGGGTTGGGGTGGCTGACGGGATTTGAACCCGCGACAGCCAGATCCACAATCTGGGGCTCTAACCAGGCTGAGCTACAGCCACCAACCTAGACCAAACTAGTGGGCGGGCGGGGCAGCGTCAAGCCTTCCCGGCGGAGGGGGGGTGCCGAAGCGACTTGTCAATCCGCCCGCGAGGCAGGAGATTAGCCCGGACGCGGAAGCGTTGTCCATGAGCGCGCGCCCTAATCAGTCAGACCATTGTGCCGCGGCCGCCGGCAAGCCCCATTGCTTGCTCCGGTCGGTGGCCGCCGCCTTGACGAGCGAGCCGGGGCTGGAAGCGGTGGCCATCGACCAGCACGAGAAGAAGATCGCCGTGGCGACCTTCGGCCAGGTCAAGGACACCGGCCTCCGCCAGCGCATTGCCGACACCGTGCGGCAGGCCCAAGAGGCGCCCGAACAGGATCATTGCTGCTTGCTCCAAGGCTGCGCCGACTGCAGCGGCTGCGCCTATCCGCTGGACCCCGAGGCGGGGCGGCGCCTGACGATCAAGCAGGAGAACCACGTCATGACCATCGCCCGGGTCACCTGCCCGACCGCACCCCGCTTTTGGCAATGGCGCGAGGTGCCGTGGCCCAAGATCGTTCCGCGCGAGGTCGAGATTCCGGAGGACGAAGCCCACCTCGACGAGTGGAAGGCGCAACTGGTCGCGGCGGCCTTGTGCGGAGTGTTCGGGTTGGCGGGGTACTTTTCAGGGGAGCGCCCGCTGGCGGTGGCGGCCTTCGTGCTGGCCTATGTGGCCGGTGGATGGTCGGCGGCGGAGGAGGTTTGGGAGCGGTGGCAGCATCGCACTCTGGACGTCCACTTCCTCATGCTCGCCGTGGCGGCGGGCAGCGCCAGTATCGGCGCCTGGGAGGAAGGGACCACGCTCCTGTTTCTGTTTTCCCTCTCCGGCGCGCTGGAGCACTACGCCATGGGCCGCACCCAGCGCGAGATCCGGTCCCTGTTCCGCACGGCGCCCAAAGTCGCCACTTCACTGGATGAACGCGGCCAGGAACTGGAGGTCCCGGTCGAACGCCTCCGCCCGGGACAACGTCTCCTGGTCAAACCCGGCGCCCAATTCCCCGTGGACAGTGAGATCGTCAAGGGCAAGACCGCCAGCGACGAATCCAACCTGACCGGTGAAGCCATTCCCGTCGAGAAAGGGGTGGGGGACACCGTGTTGGCGGGCACGTTGAACCTCTGGGGGGTCGTGGAGGTCGTCGTGTTGCGGCCGGTGCAGGAGAGCGCTCTGGAGAAGATCATCCGCTTGATTCGGGAGGCGCAGCACCTCAAGGCCCCCTCGCAACGGTTCACCGACCGCTTCGGTACCGGCTACACCTACGCCATCCTGAGCCTGTCGGTGGTGATGTTCTTCGTTTGGTGGCTCGGCTTGGGGCTGGCGCCCTTCCATTCCACGCCCACGGCGCGGAGCGCCTTTTACCGGGCGATGACCCTCCTGGTGGTGGCCTCCCCCTGCGCCCTGGTCTTGTCGATCCCCTCGGCGGTCCTGGCGGCCATCGCCTGGGGGGCCCGCCGCGGAATTCTGTTCCGGGGCGGGGCGGCCGTCGAGAAGCTGGCGGAGGTCGATGTGGTGGCCTTGGACAAGACGGGCACCCTGACCACGGGCGAATTGCAGGTCGAGCGCCTCGAGAGCTTCCCCCCCGGCCGGGAGCGCGACGTGGGGGAACTGGCCTTCTCGCTCGAACGGCTCAGCACCCATCCGCTGGCCCGCGCCATCACCCGCCATGGCAAACAGCAAGGCCTGCGGGTCATCGAGCTCGACCACTTCGAGTCGGTCACGGGCTTGGGGATCCAGGCCCGGCGCGACGGGCAGGCGGTGGTATTGGGTCGGCGGGAGTGGCTGGAGCAACTGGCGGCGAGCCCGTCCGCCGCCGTCCCGGGAGTCGCCGCTCACGCCGCCGCTTTGGCCGCCGCCCCGCCCACCGAGGCCGGCTTCTCTGAGGTGTGGCTGGCCGCCGACCACCTGTTGGGCCGGGTCTTGTTGCGCGACGCCGTGCGCCCCGAGTCGCGCCAAGTGATCGAGGACTTGCGCCGCTTGGGCCTCCATACCGTCGTGCTCACGGGTGACCGCCGAACGGCCGCGGAGGCCCTCCAGAAGGTCCTCCAGCTCGACGACGTGCGCGCGGAACTGAAACCCGAACAGAAAGTGGCGGCCATCCACGCCTTCTCCCAGACCGGCCACCGGGTGGCGATGGTGGGCGACGGTGTCAACGACGCCCCGAGTCTGGCGGCGGCCCATGTCGCCGTCGGCATGGGCGCCCGGGGGTCAGACGCGGCGCTCGAGCAGGCCGAAGTCGTCTTAATGCACGATCGCATCGAGAATTTTCTGGCCGCCTTTCGCCTCAGTCAACGGGCGCGGGCGGTCATCCGACAGAATCTCGTGGTTTCGCTCGGGACGGTGCTGGTGTTGGTCAGCTTCGCGGTGGCCGGCGCGATCCCGCTCACGGCTGGAGTGGTCGGGCACGAGGGCAGCACCGTCATCGTGGTGATGAACAGTCTGCGCCTGTTGTTCGCCCGCGCTCCCCGGGCTGTGCAGACGGTCTGAGGCGCAGCGCGCGGGGAGGGGAGACCCCGGGTCCGGCGGGCTGCGCCGGCGGAATGCCATTGACCGCCGTCCTCTACCCGCGCAGCCTGATCCGAGCACCGCTTATGACACCCTTGGACCGTCGCCGCTTTCTCCACGAGACCGCTGGCGCTACCGTCGCTGCGCTCGCCTCCCTCCCCGCCATCGCCGCTGAGAGCCCACCCGTGGTCCGGGGGGGCCACCCGTTGCGCTTGGGTGGCCCGGTCTTCAACGCCCCCGAGGATCCGGTGGAGCTGGCACGCGCCCACCGCCGGCTCGGCTACGCGGCGGCCTACTGTCCCAGCCTGCCGCTCCACGACACCGCCCGCCTGCAGGCCGTCGAGGCGGCGTTTGCCCGGGAAGGGGTGGTCTTGGCGGAGGTGGGCCGCTGGGTGAACTTGCTCGACGCGGATCCCGCCCGGCGGCGCGCCCACCTCCAGACCGTGACCGAGGGCCTAGCCCTGGCCGACGCCGTGGGGGCTCTGGGCTGTGTCGATATCGCCGGCTCGTTCAATCCCACGGTCTGGTTCGGACCGCATCCGGACAACCTCTCGCCCCGCTTCTTCGATGCCGCGGTGGAGAACGCCCGCAAGATCATCGACGCCGTCAAGCCGCGGCGGGCCAAATTCAGTTACGAGGTGATGGGCTGGGCCTTGCCCGATAGCCCCGACCACTACCTCAAGCTGATCACAGCCGTGGATCGCCGGGCCTTCGCCGTCCACCTGGACCCGTGCAATCTGGTGAACTGCCCAACCCGCTTCTACCGCAACGCCGACCTGCTCAACGAGTGTTTCGACAAACTGGGCCGGTGGATCGTGAGCTGTCATGCCAAGGACCTGACCTGGGACGTCGAGATGAACCTCCATTTCCGCGAAGTCCGGCCTGGCGCCGGCCAGATGGATTACACCACCTACCTGCGCCGCGTCGCCGCCCTCCCGCAACGCCCGCCTGTCATGTTGGAACACCTCGCCAATGCCGCCGAATATGATCTGGGCCGCCAACACCTCTTCGACCTCGGCCAACGCTTGGGGCTGAGCTTCGCGTAGGACCACCCCGCGCCCCGCGCCTCGCTAGATCTCGTTCCAGGAAGTCAGCGTGTAGCCCGCGCCGGGGCCGCGCTGACCCAGGCTCTCGTCGTAGTGGAAATGGAAGTGGCCGTTCATGTTGATGGTGCTGGCCACGGCCGCCCCGACGAAGTCGTAGGTGTTGTTACCGCCGCCGTTCATGGAGAAGGCCGCTTCCGGGGCGTAAATGACCCCGGTGAAGGCCGCGTTGCCGCTCAGGGCCAGGCTGGTGTTGGAGGGCAGGCCGTAGTATTGGAAGCTCAGGGCGTCAAGGTTGGCGTTGGCCACGCCGTTGCCCGTCAGGCTCGCCGACCCACCGCAGTAGAGCGTGAGCCGAGCCCCCGGGACCAAGTAGATGAAGGATTGGCCGGACATACTGATATCGCCGCTGACATACAGACTGGCTTGGCCGGTCACGATCATCTTTTGCTGGCTGCTCAGGTTGAGGGCGGACATCACGTAGTTGCCGCTGGCAATCACGACGGCGTAGTTCGTGTTGCCGATCGTGCCGTTGGCCGGCGTGGCGCCGCTCGTGAAGGGGACGGTGACGTCCGGGAAGTCCATGTTCATGTCGCTGCGGGACCACCCCGGTTGGATGCCGGTGTTGCCTTCGTTGACCCACTCCATGCTCCCCACCACGGCTTGGCCGCTGATCGTGTCGGTGCCGTTCGGGCCCGTCCGCACATGGCCATAAACGGTGACGCCGCCGTTTTCGGTGATGGTGCCCACCACGTTGCCGTCTGAACCGACATCGCCGTTATCTTTGTACTTCGTGGGGTCGTAGGTCCCGCCCGTGCTGTAGTTGGGGTCCGTCGAATCGAAACTATCCGTCCGCACCCCGCCGACCAGGGCCACCTGGCCCTTGGCGACTAGGCCGCTGGCAAACAGGCCGGTCGTCTGGGTGGTCACGCGCACCGTGCGCGGGCTCAGGTACGCCGGGGAGTTTGGCGCCAGCACATAGCCTTGGGAGTAGATGACCGGCGGGTTGACGTTCGAAATCCCCACCACGTAATAGCCGTCGGCCATGGTCCGCTGTTTGGTGTAGGCGCCGCTGGCCAGCGTCCAGCCATTGCCGGCCAGGTTGGTGGCGCTCAAGGCCAGTTGGGTGAGGGCCTCCTCGACGCCCGCCTCCGACATCGCCATGGCGTGGTTCCACGCTTGCGACCGCGTCACGGACAGGTTCTGGCTGCTCACCAGGGTCAAATAGGCCAACAAGCTGAAGCCGAGGATGCCGCTGAACATCAGGCTCAGCAACAGGGCGCTCCCGCGCTCGGCGCGGCGGTGCTCGCGGCCCTGGCGGGGCGCTCGGGGCGCGGCAGGATGGCGGATATGCATGATTCTACTCCTTCCGAATAACGAACCGGGCTGATTGCACACTCTCCGTGTTCACGTTGAACCCGAGAATCTGCCGGGCGCAGACCCAGGTGACCTGCACCAGCTTGCACGTGCCCGGGGTGGCGGCCGGGTATTGGTCATAGGTGCCTCCGACCGGGTTCCGCTGGTAGAGAGCGAAATTCAGATAAACACAATTGACCAGGAGCACCTGGTTTTGCCCCGCCTTGATCCGGGAAAGCGTCAAGGCGTTGGGATCCCAACTGTATTGCAGCGGGGTGTTATCCCAGTCCTGAAAGGTGACGCTCGTGCTGGTGGCGTTGGTCACGTACTGGGCTTGGCGGATGTCGCGCGACATCGTGTCCAGCGCGTTGCGGCTGTAGAGGTCCAAGTCGGTGTAGTTGAACAACGAGGCGAAACTGCGCCCGGTGAAGAAGGTAAGCTGGGCCGCCGCGCCCAAGATGATGCTGCTCAAACCCACCGCCACCAGGAACTCCGTCAGCGTGAAGCCCGCGCGCCGGCGGTTACTTGTAGTAGATGTAGTTCTGCATTCCATATTGCGACACGAGGGTGCTCATGGTGCGTTGCCGCTCCTGGCCCAGCGAGGTCCAGCTCACTTGCACCGTGACCAGCCGCAGGGCATCGGCGTAGGCCTCGGTGACCGGGGCATTGGTGATGGTGATGGTCCCGTAGTAAAGCAGCCCGGTATTGGTCGAGCTGTTCGTCGCGTAAAACGGCGCCACGAACGTCGAAGGGATGAACCCGTTCGAGTTGATCTGGCTCCAGTTGTACAGCCGGATCGTCTCCATCTTGTCCGTCACGACTT
>JAJXTA010000869.1 GCA_021784265.1 bacterium
CACGACTCCCGCGGGGTCTTCCGCTGCCCGGCGGCAAGTCATCCCCAGGGCTGGCCGATCCACTTGGAGTACGAGTACTACGGCTACAACTACGACGGGCTGATCGGCCCCAAGCCAGCGCCGCCTTTGGGCCTGGGCAAAGTGCCGCTCCCGGACGGCGCCATACGACCCGTTAAGGAGGGTGAGGTGACGAACCCCGCCGAGATGGTGGCAATCGGCGACGCGTTCACCGGGTGGGCGGGGGAGATCGTCGATGGGGAGGCGCGGTGCGGGCGGGACGCACGGCCGCCGTTGAGCGGCGCGCCGGCGGGCCCCGCGCACGTGCGGGTAGCCCGACGGCACGGAGGGCGCGGCAACGTCACCTTTTGCGACGGCCATGTGACCGGCCTGAGCCTCACCTTCATGTTCGTGGACACCAACGATACCGCTCTGCGCCTCTGGAATCGCGACGATGCCCCGCACGCCGACCGCCTGCTGCCCTGAGGCCCACCGTGCCGGCGGCGCGCCCGTGACCGGCCTGGTGATCCCTTGGGCGGAGGTACGTACGTGCCGAGGGCACCGGCAGGATCGAGGAACTGGGCCGTGGACTGGACCGCTCCCGCTTGGAAGCGCGCGAAATCCGCGGCGTCCGTAGCCGAGCTCCGCTAAGGGGTCGCGCGCATCCACTTGCGTTCGAGGTTGATACAATAATCCAACATTTCCTAAAGATTCTTATTGACGAGAGAGAGAGAGAGAGGGGGAGAATAGCCTGTAGTAATCGCCCGTATGAATTGGCTTGTACCACGAGGTCGCTTTGCGATGTGTCGGCGCGAGACCGCGGGCCTTAGGTTGATAATGGCGGTTGGAGTTCGTTGGGTGACCGCTTTGGTCCGAGTCCGCGGCGGACCGGCGGTCCGGGTTGTACGTGCGCGGTCAGGCACGCATACACCGCGGGTGTCGCGCCGCAAGATTTGTCGCGTTGCGAGCGTCACTTGAGTATGGCACGGCCAAACGTATTCGCGCTTGCCGCAGGCACGGCTCGGTCTCTCGCCGCGGCGATCTTGGGCACCACGGCGGCCATGAAACTTGCCAGCCTGCTGGGATCCCAAACCCGCGCAGTGACACAGCCGAATTTCCTCTTTCCCTTCTTATCGGAACGTACCGTAATACTGCTCGCGCTGGTTCTCGAGATCGCGGCGATGGGTTCACTCCTGGGCAGAGGCTCACGCGGCTTGCGTTTCGCGCCTCTGGCGCTGTTGGCGCTCGCGTTGTGGTGCTACCACCACTTGGCTTTGGCGTTCGGCGTCCCATGCAACTGCACAGGTCTCTGGAGCCTTAGAGGTTTTCTGTCCGACCCACGCTTGACCTCCGCCCTGTTGCTGGCCCTCCTAGCGGCCGCCGGGGTGGGACTGGCCCTTGAACTATGCGCAAGACAAGCGGACCAGCAGCAGGATGGACAATAGGCGCTCCTCCGGCGTGATAACTATGTTGCCTGCGGGTGCTTCAACCAGCGTGGGAGCGGCGGGCGGCCGGGTCGCGCCGCGCGGGCGGCTGCTGCGCTGGCTGTTGCTCGGCTTCTTGCCGCTGGCCCCGCGGGCGCAGGCGGAGCGCTACGTTGCGATCACCGCGCAGGTCACCGCCACCAGCTTCGTGAGCAGGGACACCAATGGGACCCCCATCGCCCAGCCCCGGAGCTGGTCGCTTGAGTGCGTTGTGGGGACCAACGCCTGGAGCATGGAGACGGCCTGGATGCAGACCGACAGGGATGCCTGGTATTTCGATGGGACGAACGTGTATGAGCGCATCCAAGTGATCGCGCCGCCGCCGGCTTCCGCCCCGCGGTCGCCGTTCGTCACCATGCCCTATGAGCAAGCGAAGTTGCTGATTACTGTGAGGGTGAGGTCTTCTCCCGGCGGCCTTCCGGTGGGCAACGTGGGGGTGAACCTCCCTTGGCTGGCCTTCTGCTCCGGTCCTTACCTGAAACTCGCGGGCCGAGTGGTCCCGCTGCCGACCACCGATCTGTTAATCGCGCCCAACGCCTTCGTTTACGCGGATCAGACGCGCACCTTCCCGGATGCGTTGGGGCTGCCGCAGTCGCTGATCTTGTCCACCTCTGGCCGGCAGGCCGAGAGCGGTCTGCGGGACGAGCGACTCTTGCGCACGGGCCCCATCCTTCGGGTCCGCATGTTGACCGGCCGCAAGCTGCGAGTGGTGGATGGGCTGCCCACCTTCCGCTACGACGTGGATGCCGTCACCAACTTTGCCGGTTGGAGCTTCCCTCTGGCCTTCCATTTCGGGGAGTATGAACCGGACCGCAACGGCACTTGGCGGCCGTATGTCACGGGCGCCGGACGAGTCACGTCGATTGGGGCGGCCGTCAAGCCGGTGAGCATCTTCCTGCCCGGGGCGCGGGTCACGGTTACCGACTACCGCTTCCGGCAGAAGGATCGGCTGATGGATGATCTGATGTACAACCTCACCAATTTCTCGGCGATCCCGGCGGTGGACGATCCGCGGCTGCAGG
>JAJXTA010000870.1 GCA_021784265.1 bacterium
GTTCGCCGGATCGAAGGTGTAATCGGGGTTGTGGACCACCGCCACGACATGGAGCACGCCCAGCGGCCGTTTCTCGACATTGCGCGCGATGCTGCACGGACAATGGAGCAGGAGGGCGCCGTGCGCGTCGAAGGCTTCCAGCATCCTGCTCCCCAAATGGATCTGGATCACCGCCGCCCCCGCCCGGGGAGGGCTGGTGGCGACATTCGGTACCACCACCAGCGTCCCCGGCGCCGCGTTGGTCCAGTCAAGCCCGGGGTTGAGCCGGCGCACCAGGGCCGGATGAGCGTGAGCCTGTTCGGCCACCAGCTCCAGCAGGGTCGCATAGTCCAGGCGCGGTTGCTCGGAGCGGGCCAACCAACCCCGCACCGGTGGTTCCAGCCGCGCCAGGTCGTTTGGGGTAACCACGTACTTCGTCATGGGGGGGGCCGCGAGCCGCAGCCGTTCCCGGGTGCTGGGATCAAGCCCACCGGTGATCGGCAGGGCTTCACTCGCCTGGAAGGCTCGCAGCGCCGCCCGGGTCTGGTAACCCAAGGCGCCATCCAGGCAGCCCGGAGAGTAACCCCGGGCGGCCAGAGCCAATTGCGCCTCGAGGACGTTCTGCGGCGGCCGTGGAACGAAAGTTGGAACCGCCGGCGCGAGAGTGTTCGGCCCCGGGCTCGGCGGCGGCGGGAGGTTAGCCCGCGCTTGCCCCGAGCCGGCCGCCGCCTGCGGCGGAGCGGCACCGTTGGGCCGGGAAGGCGCCACGCCCGGCCGAGTGAGGGCGCCCGGTCTGGGGAGTGGGCCGGGTCGGCGCGCGGAGATGGGGGTGACGGGCGGCGCTTCGCCTGGTCGCCACAGCAACCATCCCAGCACGCCCACACCCGCGACTGCCAGTACCCAATAAAGGGCGGCGCGCAAGCCGTCGCGCCGACGCAGCGCCTTGTATTTCGTGTAAATCCGCACGCGGTCAGGTCCCCCCCTTTTCGCACAGTGATTCCCACCGGGCAATACCTTGGAGCGGGAGACCCGAGGTCGAGGGTCCGGCTCCAGATGGCACTCCCAAACGCCCGGCACAGCAGCTTCAGCCCGTTTCCCGCGGGACGTTTCCGTGGCCGGCGTGGGGCGAAAGTGCTTGTTTTCGGCGGTCCGAGGGCGAAGGCACACGCTCCCGGAGCCGCCGACTTTTCTCGCCGCGCCAAGCGGCGCCCCACCCTACGACGGCTTGTTCGCCGGAGGTCCTTGGACCACCGCTGCCCCCTCGCCCGGGCTCCCTCCCTTGCCGGTGTTTTGGCGGCGGCCTGGCGGCCTCAAAGCGGCGAGTTCTTTCAGGCACTCCGCCAGCGAGCAGACCCGCACCCGTTGATGCACGGGATAGGCTTCCGGGCCGGGATACACGATCCAGGCCCGCTCCAATTTCAAATCCGCCAACGCGACGTGGAGGGACTTGGTCATCACCGGTGCGCCGGCACACTTGAACTCGACGCCGTAGCGCTTGCCACCCAGCATCAGCAACAAGTCGAGTTCGGCCCCGCTGTGCGTGCCCCAGAAGAACGCCTGCCGGCTGTCGGCAACGTTCAACACGTGCTCCAATGCGAAGCCCTCCCACGACGCGCCGTGCTTGGGGTGCCCGGCCAAGTCCAGCCGCGCTTCAATGCTCAGCAGCGCGTGCAGCAAGCCGGAATCGCGCACATAGACCTTGGGGGCCTTATATTGCCGCTTGCCCAGGTTCTCGAACCACGGTGGCAACTGTCGGAGCACGAACGCGCCCGTCAACAGGTCGAGGTAGGTGCGGACCGTTTTCTCGGACACGGCCAGCGCCCGCGCCAGCTCCGCGCCGTTCCAGATCTGGCCATGATAGTGCGCCACCATCGTCCAGAATCGGAGGAGCGCCGCCGACGGGATGCGGAGGCCCAGTTGGGGCAGGTCGCGTTCGAGAAGCGTGCGGATGAGATCCTGCCGCCAGTCCAGGCTCGTCCGTTCGTCGCGCGCGAGAAACGAGCGTGGTAAGCCGCCCCGCAGCCAGAGCCGGTCCTGCTTCGCCACCCCGACATCCTCCAGTTCCAACCCACCCAAGTCCACGAAGCCCGCCCGCCCAGCCAGCGACTCGGACACGCCTTTTACCAGCTCGGGGGAGGCGCTGCCCAACATCAGGAACTTGGTCTTCGACTTGGGTCGGTCGGCCAAGGGGCGCAACAGGGTGAACAACTCGGGCAGCCGCTGCACTTCATCGAGCACCACCAAGCCCGTGAGGCTGTCCAAGACCAACTCGGCTTCGCGTAGCTTGGCCCGGTCGGCGGCGCGCTCCAGGTCAAAGAACGTTGCGGCGGTCGTTTCGGCCAGCCGGCGGGCAAGCGTGGTCTTGCCACACTGGCGCGGCCCCAGCAGCACCGCCACCGGGTTGTCACGAAGCGCGGTCGTCAGTGCTTCCAGCACTCTGGGTCGTTCAATCATGGCTGCATGATTATGCTTGTATTTCTGGAGCACAACTCCAGAAATGCAAGGACAAAGTTGCCGGGCGC
>JAJXTA010000033.1 GCA_021784265.1 bacterium
GGCGTTGACGACCTCCATCACCTCATCGCCCATCGCGATGCCGTAGATCTTCTGCCGGTTGAGGTAGGCCACCACCGACGGCTCCAGATAAACGCTGGCTACCGCGGGCAGGATCTTCTTGTCCCGCAACTCGGGAAAGAACTCGACGAGCCGGCTTACTTTCTCCTGGTAGTCAGCCACCTTGGCGGCATCCAGACGCCGCTTGGCCTCGACCACTAACACCTTCGTCGGACCGAGGGCGAGCAGATCCAGCTCCATTTGCTCTGCCGGCGCCGCCGGGTGCTTGCGGCGAATGCGGATGGCACAACTCTCGGCTTCCTCGTCCTGGAAGATCGTCTCAGCCAAGCGGAACCCGCAGGGCGCCACCATGTCCTCAATGAGCGTGCCCATGCTGTCGGAAAGCTCGGCCAAACGCTTATTGAAGTCCTTGCGATCCTTCTCGGCCCGACGCCGGTCTTCGTCGGCCTGTTGCTGCAACTCGAGCAGCCGGCGGTCGGTTCGGGCGAGGCCAGCACTCAGTTCGGCCATCTCGCCGTGGATGGCCGCGATCACCTGCCCGGTTTGCTCCATAAACCGAGCCAGGACCGCATCGAGGTGTGCGACACGTTCTTCGCTTACCATACCTCCAATCTAGCCCAAACCCCTTCGCCGACGCAACCTCGAACACCGGGCGCAACCAGCCAGTCTGGCCGCCCCGTCGCCGGCCGGTTTCGATTCTTGCCTGTGGCCAACGACCCCCTATCATCGCCGGATGGCGTGGGCACCCCTGATTGCCGCGGTGGGCTTCGCCCTGCTCGCCGCCGCGAGTTTCTTTTTCGCGCTGGCCGAAACCGCCTTGTTCACCTTGGGCAAGTGGCGGGTGCGCCAACTGGCGGAGCGCGACCCGGAGGCCGGGGGCCGGGTGGCGCGGCTCCTGGCGGCGCCGCAGGACTGCTTAGCGACCATCGTGCTGGGGAACACCTTTGCCAACGCCGGACTCGTGGCGATTGGGCTCTGGCTGGTGGCCTGGAAGGGGTTCCCGGCGCCGCTGACCCTGGCCGGGGTGTTGGCCCTGATCCTGGTTGGCGCGGAGGTGGTTCCCAAGACGCTCGCCGTGCGGGTCCCGCAGGCGTGGGCGGTGCGCGTGGCGCGGCCCATGCTGGTTCTCTTGGCCGTCACCGGTCCACTCCGCCAAGTAGCCCAACGTCTCAACACCCGTATTTTGCAAGTGTTGGCCCCGCGCTCGATCCGCCCCGCCACCGTCGCCACCGAGGAAGACTACGCTGAACTGATCGAGCTGGCGTTCCAGCAGGGCACGCTGGCCCAGGCTGAGAAGGAGATCATCCTGCAAATCGTCAGCCTGGACCGGCGCACGGCCAAGGAGGTGATGCGGCCGCGGGCCGGCCTAGTCTGCCTGCCCGATGACCTCCCCGTGACGGAGATGATCGCCGCCGCCCGCCAGTTGCGCCACCGCCGGCTGCCGCTCTACGACGGTACCCCCGACACCATTGTCGGGGTCTTGAACACCCGCGCGCTGTTGCTCGACCCGACCATCGACTTGGCGGAGGTGATCGAATTCCCTTCCTTCGTCCCCGCCAGCATGAACCTGCTGCAACTCCTCAAGAGCCTGCAACGGCAACAACGGGGCTTGGCCATTGTCTTGGACGAGTTTGGCAGCACCGCGGGTGTCGTCACCACCGAAGACATCCTCGGCGTCGTGGTCGGGACCATCCGGGGTGAGGACGAAGCCGAAGGGTTTGTGATGGAGACCCTCGGGCCAGGGTGGTGGCGGGTCAACGGGACGATGCGGCTGGACGACTTCCGACGCGCCTACCCGCTGCTGGCGGACATGCCGGAGGTCGAGACCATGGGAGGCCTGTTGGTGGCCCTGGCCGAGGTGGTTCCCGTCCAAGGCGCTTCGGTCGTGTTCGGCAACCTGCAGCTCACCGCCAAGATCGTGGACGAACGCCGGGTGCGCGAGCTCTGGGTCGAGGTGCGCAAGAAAGGCGAGGCGCCGGCATGAACCACTCGTTGGGTCTCTGGTTGGTCTTGGCGGCCTGCCTCGGCTTCTCCTTCCTGTTCTCAGGCATGGAAGCGGGGGTGTTCGCCCTGAACCGCCTCCGGGTGCGCCAACGGATGCACGCGGGAGACCCCGCGGCTCGGCTCTTGTACGGCTACCTCCAGAACCCTGAAGACTTCCTCTGGACGATCCTGGTCGGCAACAGTCTGGCCAACTTCACCGCCGTTTGCTTGCTCCTGGTGTTGCTCCACCGCTGGCTGGGGGCGCATCTGGGCTGGTTGGCGCTGGCCTGGGCGGTGCTGGTGTTTCTCCTCTACGCCATGGCGGATCTCTTACCCAAGATGCTCTTCCAGCAGCTCCCCAACCGGTTGTGTCTGCGGATGGCGCGCCCGTTCCGGTTCGTTCATCTCACCCTCTCACCCCTGGTAGCCCTCGTGGCGTGGTTGGCGGCACTGCTGCTCCGCTGGACCGGCGGACGCCGCTTCACCGGCCACCTCTTCGGCACCCGGGAAGAGCTGCGACTGGTGATGCAGGAATCGGGGCAGGGCCTGACCTCCGAAGAACAAACGATGATCAACCGCGTGCTCGACCTGCAAACCCTCACGGTGAGCCACCTGACCATTCCCCTGCCCCAGGTGGTCACCGTGATGCTGCAAACCTCCCTGGCCGACACCTTCGCCCGCTGCCACCAGACCGGCCTGAGCCGCCTGCCGGTGCGGGAGCGGGAGGGGGGGCGGGTAGCCGGGGTCTTTAGTTTGCGCAGCGCCTTGTATCGAGCCGAGGAACCCCTATTGCGCACCGCCGGCGATTTTCTTCAACCGGCCCTCTATCTAGATCAGTCGGTCCGTTTGGAAGTCGCGTTGGGTCGCCTGCGACGGTCCGGCCAACGCCTGGCCATCGTGCTGGGCCACGACGGGCAAGAGGCGGGCATTGTCACCCTCGAGGATATCCTGCGGTTCGTCTTTGGCGCGATCCGACTCTGACATGGACCCCGAACACCTAACTCTGTTCGGCCTCAAGGCGGCCGGGATCCTGGTCCTGATCCTCATCAATGGCGTCTTCGTGGCCGCCGAGATCGCCTTGGTCAAAATCCGGGATACGCAGTTGGACGTGCTGGTGAGCCGGGGGCAGTGGCGCGCCCGCGTGGCGCGCCAGCTCAAGAACAACCTCAACGCGGCCATCAGTGCCGTCCAACTGGGGATTACTTTGGTCAATCTCGGCCTGGGGTGGGAGATCGAGCCACTGGTTCAGTCCGTCCTCCAACCGACGCTCGCCTACCTGAGGATCCCGGCCTCGACCGGAGTGCATTCGGCGCTGTTCTTCCTCTCGTTCGTCTCGATCACCTTCCTGCTGATCATCGTCGGGGAGATCGTGCCCAAGGCGGTCGCGCTCCAGGCGACGGTGCCGGTGGCTCTCTGGATCGCGGCCCCGCTGGCTTGGTTCCAACGGCTCACCTACCCGTGCATTTGGGTCATCAACCACTCCGCCCAATGGCTGGTCCGTCGCCTGGGGGCCCGGCCAGCGGGGGCGGAAGGCTTGCCTACGGAGGCGGAGCTGCGGCTGCTGTTCCTGGCCTCGCAGCACGCCGCCACCGCCACGCCCTTGGGCCGGGAGATCGTCCTCAACGCCCTCGAACTGCGCCATCGCGTCGCCCGCCAAGTCATGCGCCCGCGGCGAGAGATCGTCGCCCTCAACACCGAGGCCAGCTTGGCGGAATGCCTGGAGCTGGCCGAAAAGACCCGCTATTCCCGGTTCCCCCTCTGCCGCAGTGGCGACCTGGACCACACCCTCGGCGTCATCCACATCAAGGACCTCTACGCCGCCCGCGCCAGCACCGGCAGCGCCATGGACTTGGCCGGCGCCGCCCGCAAGATCATCTACGTGCCCGAAACCGCCCGGCTGGAGCGGATTCTGCAGTTCCTCCTGGAACGCCGCTTGCACCTCAGCCTGGTGGTGGACGAGTACGGAGGCACCCTGGGGATGGTGACACTGGAGAACATCCTCGAAGAGCTGGTCGGCCAGATCCAGGACGAATTCGACCAGGAGAAGCCGCAAGTGATCAAGACCGGCGACGGGCTCTGGGAGTTGCACGGCGCCCTGCCCTTGCACGAGCTGGCCGAGCTGACCGGCGAACCGCTAGAAGAGCCGGACCTGACCACGACCAGCGGGTTGGTGACCCGCCGCCTGGGCGGCTTCCCGCACGAGGGCGACACGCTCGTTCTCGGGGCGTATGAGCTCCGCGTGGAAGAAACCGACGGCCTGCGCGTGACCCGGCTGAGGCTGCGCCGCCGCTGAGGCCATGCTCGCCCGGGGTAGCGGCGCCGCCGGATTACTCGCTCAACGCGCCGACCGGTGGTGGTGTCGGCCGGGTGAACCGTCGGCCGCAATACCAAGCCATAATCCCCACCACCCCGCTAACCACCAAGCCCACGCCCGCCGCCCACCAGAGCTGGGCCGCCAAGCTGCCCACCGTGAACAGCAAGGCCAGCCCCAACCACATAATCAAGGGATGATAATCCAGCAGTTGGCTCGCCGGACGCTTCATGATGAACCAGGGACTGGCAAACGCCGCGACCAGCGCCGCCATCAGCAGCGCCCCGACAAAGGCCGTCAACGGCACCCCGTACCAGTCCCCCCACACCCCGGGGGAGTGCCAGCTCCAATACCCGCGCCCGGCGACGGCGAAGGGCTCGAGCATAAGGTCTTGGAGGACAACGAGAACCGCGGTCAAGCCGAGCAACACGTAGCCGTAGAACCGTTGCCGGCGCCACGGACGCAGCACAAGCCGGGCAACCCCCCGGCTGCTGAGCACCCAAGCAATCCATAACCAGGGCACCGGCCACGCCATCAGGCCCAAGACCTTTGGCCCCAGGGCATCGCTGTAGATCACCTCCCCAAAGCCCAATCCCGTCTTGGCCCCCACACTGGCCAACACCGCCGCCAGGCTCCCCACGACCAGACCACACGCGACCACATTCTGCAGCGGCAGCCGCCGGGCCAGCGAACAAAGCGCGCTGGCCGCCGCCAGCACGTACACCACGCCCTCGACCCAGTTCCAGCCGGCCGGCAGCCGCACCCGAGTGATCAACAACAGCCCGGCAGCGACCAACCAGACCAGGAAAATGGCAAACACCGGACCATGCCAACGGGCGGCCTGCGGCGAGGGCTGCGAACCCGTGGAGCGCGAGAGAGTCCGGACTGCCTCGGGGGCGAGCCGGGGTGACAATCTTTCGGGCATAGAACGATTATATCCGCCGCAACGGCGGACGGAAGGAGAAACTCGCCGCTCTGCTCCGCCGCCGACCTGGCGGGCGGTTCCCCCGACAGCGGCAGGGGTTGCCGGCAGCTTTGGGGCGCCCCAGCCGCCGCCCGTCAGTTCGTGATCTCAAACACCGCCTCGATCTCAACCGCAATGTCCCCAGGCAAGGAGACCATTCCGACCGCACTCCGCGCCCCCACCCCGTTCTCCGGCCCCCAGACGGCGGCAAACAGCTCACTGCACCCGTTGATGACCTTGGGATGGTCCACGAAGTCAGGCGTGCAATTCACCATCCCCAGCACCTTGACCACCCGGCGGACCCGGTCGAGGCTGCCCAGCCCTTGCCGCAGCGTGGCCAGAATTGCCAAGCCGGTTTGCCGGGCGGCGTCCTTCCCCTCTTCCCAGTCCAGTTCCCGTCCCACGCGGCCGGTGGCCAGCGAGCCGTCGGGACGCAGGGGGCCGTGGCCCGAGACGTAGGCACACGCGCCGCTGACCACCAGGGGTCGATACACCCCCATGGGCTTGGGCGCCGGGGGCAGTTCTAGTTTCAATTCTTGCAGGCGCTGTTCCGGGTTCATAATTCCATCGCCATCGGTTTCGCGTTCGATCTGTTTGAGGCCGACTCTCCCCGGCGTGGCCAAGACCGGCAAGTCTTTTTGGGTGCCCGCGGTCCGGCGGTCCGGCGGGACCGCGGGCAGGCCGGTTCCGCGCCCAGGGTGTGCGTTGAAACGCACAGTTGTCGGCGTTGCCACTTCGCGTTACGATTTAACAGTGCTCTTGATGAGCACAGGGTGGATAAACACGAGGACTGAACTACAAGTTGGAGCTTATGACACAGGCAGATCACATCACACGCGGGGCCGGGCGGCGCCTTTCCGGGTGCGGCCGTGGCTTTACCCTCATCGAGCTGTTGGTCGTCATCGCGATCATCGCGATTCTGGCGGGGATGCTCCTGCCGGCGCTGGCCAAGGCCAAGACCAAGGCGCAGGGCATCACCTGCATGAACAACACCAAGCAGCTCATGCTCGCCTGGCACATGTACAACAACGATTACAGCGACCGCATCGTCATGGCGTTTCACGGCGGGATGGCGACAGGCGGGGCGGCAGCCAACAACGCCAAAAACGCCCCGTGGGTCGAAGGCTGGCTGGACTGGACCACTTCCACCGACAACACCAACACGCTCTTCCTGGTGAACGAGAAATACTCGAAGCTGGCCCGCTACTTCGGCAATTCGCAGAACGTCTTCAAGTGTCCCGCCGATAAATTCGTCAGCCCGCAGCAGCGCGCGATGCGGTGGACCTCCCGCGTGCGCAGCCTCTCGGGCAACATCGGCATTGGCGACGGCAACGCCGAGGAGGGCCCCTGGAGCTCGATCTACAAACACGTCAAGATCACCTCGGACTTGACCATTCCCGGCCCGTCCGAAACCTACGTCTATCTGGACGAACACCCGGAGAGCATCAATGACGCGGGCTTCTTTAGTCCCCAAAACTCCTCCGGCTTCACCGACGTGCCCGCCGCCTATCACAACGCCGCCGCGGGCTTCGCGTTCGCCGACGGTCATTCGGAAGTCCACAGGTGGGTCACCGTCCTCCGCAAGGCCGATGCGCAACGGATGAACTACGCGAACAACCTCTCCTGGGCCACTGGGCGGGCTAATGATCCCGACGTCCACTGGCTCTCGTACCACACGGCCCGCAACAACGCGACCTCGTACTAGCGCCTAGGCGGGGAACTGACGGCGCAGCCGCTGGATATTCGCCTCGACCCGTTCCAGGTACTCCGTCGGGCCGTCCGGATACGGGTCCGCCAGGAAACGGTAGAGGCCGCCGAAGTCCTTGGTTAATTTGGGCAGGACGAAGTGGGTCCAAAAGCCGGGGGTCTTGCGCATCAGGTCCTCCGCGGTGGTGAACGCCAAGCTGGGGAGCGCCTTCCCTTCGTTGAAGCGAGCCGCTTCGGCAAACTCGCTGTAGAGGATGGGGAGCTTTTCCACGTAATCGGCGGCCGCCATCTGGCCCAGGTAATCGGCCGTGCCCAGGCCGTAGCCGACCATGCGCTCCAGGTCGCTCTGAAAGGGGATGGCCGGCAGGTCCACGTTGACGCCGGTGCAGCGAATCATGTGCTGCACCGCGCCGATCTCACCCGCGCCGAACCCCTGGCCGGCGAGGAACGCGGCCGCAAACTCCGCGCTCCGGTGCACGTGGACCGCGGTGTATTTGGCGCCAGTGCCGGTCCGGTCCGAGCGCACCTTCAGATACCCGGTGTCGTGGAACAGAATGGCCACCAGCCCCAACTCGAAGAGGCGTTGAGGCAGCAGCGGTGTCGCCCCGGCGCGATGCCGCCCCCGCAGCAGCCGCACCATGCACAGCGTGCCTTGCAGAGTGTGCTCGAAATCGTGGTAGCAGGCGTCGATGGCTTGGTAATCCCCATACCGCCCGGTGAAACACTCCTGGGCCCAACCAAAGGCCCGCGGCACAAAACCGCGGTCGGCCGAGGGAAACATCGCGGAAAACGCCGCCGCCGCCTCAGCACTCACCGCGGTCGGATCCTTCGTGTCAACCGGCGGAAACATCTTGGGTAGTTAGCCTACCGTGTCGGGACCCCAAGCGCACGCCTTTTCTATCCTCAGGGCGCACGCGCCGCGGCAGCCGGGCGCTCCTCGGATAGGCGGTCGAGCAGCCAAGAAACCACCGTCTCGGGCGCCACCCGCTCGGGGAGCAGCGCATAGAGCGCCGGCTGCCATGGGTCCAGCGTGAAGGTGATCTGGTCCGTGTGCCCGAGGTAACGGGCCGCGCGGAGGTCATACACGTGGGCTGGGGCAGCAAGCCGCGCGGTCACCGCCTGCGGCGCCTCCAACTGCTGGTTGCCCCCGGCCTGCGTGAGGTCCTCGCTCATCCGGTACCTGATATTCCGCTCGAAGGCCAGCAACTGAGCCGGGCCGGCGGCATACCGCAAGACCGCTGTGCGGGCGGCCAGGGGCACCCGCACCGCCACGGGCACCACGCGCAACTGCTCCCGCACCCAATCGGCCCAGCCGAAGGCTGGCGCTGCCGTCAACCGATCCGCCGCATAACTCGCCAGGTCCCCTTCCCGACTCGCCACCTTCAGGCTCGGGCCGCGCGCGGCAAACACTCGCTCGGCCGACTCCGCCGCAGGGAAGAGTTCCTCCAGCGGACTGCGGGGACGCAGTCGCCCGTGAGCATCAAACAGGCCCGGTGTCCCGTCCGCGAGAACAACGCGCGGTGTCCGTCCGCTGGCGGTCGCCAGCGCGGTCTTGATCGCCTGGGCATCCACTTCGCTCAGGGCGCGCGCCGTAGGCATAATCAGCACCCGCCAGTCGTTCGACCGTTGGGGCTGGCGCAGCTCGGTGGACGAGATAAACCGCGGTGAGTACCCCAAATCCTCCAGCGCTTTGACCCAACTGTCGCGCACCCGCACCATGCGGTTATGGTCGGTCTCGAAGCTGGAGAAGCGGCGCAACCACGTCGAGCCGTCGCGGCAGGACTCGAGCAGCCAATCCACTTGGATACTGGGCTGGGAATAAAGCAGGGCGACGGGATCATAGAGCCTCCGGGCCCGCAGGAACAGTCGAGCCAGCGGCCCAGTCATCTCCCGGAGGACCGGCGCCAACGCCCGCGCCTTGGCCGTCAGGGCATAATCGGGACGGTCCCAGCCAATACAATCCTCGCTCCACCAAACCAGACAGCCCCGGTCACCTCGCAACAGCAGGTGCCATAAGCGCCGTCGGGCCGGAGCCGTCTCGTGCTCGAAGACCGTGGTCAACAACGCCCGGCCGGGCATGAACGAGGCGAAGATGTCGTGGGCGTTGCCGATATCGTACGGTTCCACCCAATCGAGGACCCCGGCCAACCGCGCCAGGTCGTACCCCCCGAAGGCGCTGGGCATCTGGGTGCCTTCGATGCCCACCGGCGTGGCGGGATCGATCGCCTGGGCCGCTTCGCGGAGGTCGCCCAGGGTCGTCGCCAGCGAGCAGTCCATGTAGGTGCGGAAGTCCGCCCAAGGCGCGAAATTCCAGCGGTCCGGCGCCAGCCGGGCGGTCTTGGGATTGAACTGAACCGCCGCCACGGCCGACCAATCCGGGTGGGCGTCAGAAGCGACCCGGCCCCCGGCCAGCCGGTTCTTGATCTGGTCCGTGGTGAACGGCTTGACCTCCTCCCAGTCCGCGAACCGCGTGCCCCATTCCGCGTTCAATGCCGCCAGGCTCTGATAACGGCCCCGGAGCCATTGCCGAAACCCGGCCAGCGCCAAGGGCCCGAAGTCGTAATCGAACGGATTCGCCGAGATGGTGACCGAGAGTTCGTCGCGGATGTTGTACGCCAGCGGCTGATGCGGCCCCTGGCGCCGGGCGGCCACCCGCATTTGCCCCCGTGCCCACTCGCGCCACTGCGGATCGTCCAGGCAGTACTCCCGGACCAAGCCCCCCTCGTCGCGGGTCTTCGCCCAGGCCGTCACGAACCGGTCCCAATCCCGCACCTGCGAGTTCCATTTCAGGCAGAGCCCCCTGTTGACGATGTTCTCGACATAATACGGGAAGTGGTCGGCCAGCAATGGCCCGGGGTCGCCCTCCCCGCTCGAGACCATAGCCGTGTTGACCCCCATCTCGCGCAGGCGTTGGTAAAAGAGGGGCAGTTTAGCCGGATGCTTCCCGGCGGTGTCGCCGACCCACATGATGACCCGGTAGTCCTCCCAGGGCCGGAGCGTCGAGGCCGCGGCCGACGCGCTCCACCACGCCAGGGCGGCGACACCAAGCCAAAAGGTCGTCCGTAGTCGGCGGACCGCCTCGCGGAGAACACCGTTACCGCCGGCCCGGGGCGCGGCAACGCTCACCCGCAGCCAGACCGCAGGCGTCCGGAAGGCCGCCGGAGGGCAACCATGCCGCCCAGCGTCCCCGCCGCGTCTCCCGCGCCCACCCCGACCCGAATCCCGCGAGCTCTGGCGGCGACAAGGCGTCGGGGTCCGGTCAGTGTGGCGTTGCCAGAGCGTTCCCATCGCCCCGACGATAGCTTCGAGATCCGTGTCGTCGCAAGCCGCAAGCCGCCTGCGGGCTTGCCCCGCCCCGTGGCGTTCTCGCGGCGCAGGGCCGCCGTGGAAGGCTGCCGGGTTGGGCCCGCCCCCGCACCTCCGGGGCCGCCCGCACGCCGCGCCCGCGCGGGGCGCCGATCCAAGGCTTGCCGAGCATCGAGCGTCCATGTAGAATAGAAGCGTTATGACACCACCCCAAATCACTCGCCGGGATTTCCTCGGACACGCCGCCGCCCTGGCCGGCACGGTGCTCGTGGGTCCGGCCACGATGGCCGCGGCACAGGCCAGCCCGAAGCGCACTGCGATTGATCAGGTCACCTTGGGCAAGACCGGCCTGAAGCTGAGCCGGTTGGGGATCGGCACCGGGAGCAACAGCGGGGACGTCCAGCGTGCCCTCGGCCGCGAAGGTTTCAACCGCCTGATCCGCTACGCCTACGACCAGGGCATCACCTACATCGACACCGCCCAGTCGTATCGGAACCACGACTGGATCCGCGACGCCATCAAGGGCCTCCCGCGGGAGAAGCTCTTCATCCAAACCAAAATGTCCGGCGCGCCCGCCAAGCCGCTCGAGGTCCTGGACCGCTTCCGCCAGGACCTCAATACCGATTACGTGGACAGTCTCCTGTTGCATTATGCCACCACGCACGACTGGCAAGACGAACGCCAGCGCGTGATGGACGCCTTCGACGAGGCGCAACAAAAGAAGCTGATCCTTGCCAAGGGCGTGTCCTGCCACGGCCTTCCCGCGTTGACCCGCGCCACCCTGGTGCCGTGGGTCCAGGTCCAGTTGGTCCGGCTCAACCCCCAGGGACATGTGGTGGACGGCAAGACCTACCGCTTCGACGAACCGGGCGACGTGCCGGCGGTGGTGACGGAGATTAAGGCCATGCGCGCCCAAGGCCGGGGCATCAT
>JAJXTA010000034.1 GCA_021784265.1 bacterium
TGGGGCCCCATATGCGCAGCCCGTGTTGTTGAAACAGGTCCACCACCCCCAAGGCCAGCGGATTGTCGGGTCCCACCACGGTCAGGTCCGGCCGCCGCTCTTGGGCCAGCGCCAGCAGTCCCGCCACATCCTCCGCCCCCACCGGCAGACACTCAACCAAGCCGTCGTTGGCCCGCAGTCGTTCCGCGGCGATGCCGGCGTTGCCCGGGGTGCACCACATCGTCTTGATGTGCGGTGATTGTGCCAGTTTCCACACCAGCGCGTGCTCGCGCCCGCCAGAACCAATGACCAAGAGTTTCATCGCGGCGCCGATTCAAACCGTATCGGGCCAGGCCAGCAAAGTCTCTTTTTAGAAAAGCTGGTCAGGCGGTCCCGGATGGGCTAAGTACCGTTCCGCTGTGATCAGCGGCTACGTCTCCAACATCCGGAAAGGCTCGACCGAGGACGGCCCGGGCCGGCGGACGACCGTCTTCCTCAAAGGCTGCCCGCTGGACTGCTGGTGGTGCGATCACCCGGCCGGGGCGGGGCCGGTGTCGGAAATCGTGGTTAACCCGGCCCGCTGTGCGCGCTGCGGGGAATGTGTGACGGCTTGTCCGGAAGGTGTGGCTGTCGCGGGCCAAGGGCATCGGGGACGGCCCGAGACCCACTGCACGATGTGCGGGGCCTGCGTCGATGCCTGCCCGACCGACGCTCGTCAGATCGTGGGGGCCACCATGACCGTCGCTGAGGTGATGGCCGGCGTCCTGGCCAAGGACGGCTTAGCGGCGGACGACGGTGTCACCTTCTCCGGCGGCGAGCCCCTGATGCAGCCACCGTTCCTCACCGCCCTCCTTAGCGGCTGCCGCGAATTGGGTCTCCACACCGCGGTAGATACTTGTGGATTTGCCCCCGCCGAACAGCTTCAGGCGGTGGCGGCGCTGAGCGACCTGTTCCTGTTCGATCTGAAGTGTCTGGATGCCGCGCGGCACCAGGCCTACACGGGCGTCTCCAACGCCTTGATTCTAGAGAACCTCCGCCTCCTGGGCCGGCTGCACGCCCGCCTCTGGGTGCGCCTGCCGTTGGTCCCGGGCCTGAACGATGACCCGGCGGAGTTGACGGGGTTGGCCCAGTTCGTGGCCACCATCCCGGGCGTCGAACTCGTCCAGCTCTTGCCTTACCGGCCCAGCGGGGTCCAGGCCTCGCGCCGGTCGCCCGAAGGCAACCGACTGGCCACGGCCGCCCCCCCGGCGCCGCCAACGCTGGAGGCGGCCGCCGGTCGGTTCCGCGCGGCCGGGGTGACGGCGACCGTCCTCGGCGCGGAACTTGGTGTTGGCGAGGTGGGCGCCCATGGGCTATAGTGATTGTGCCATGTCCCGCCGCCCCTCGATCACGCTGACGCTGCTGGCCGCCCTGGGTTGGGGCACCTGCTTGAGCGGCTGTAAGAGTCCTCCCTCGGATGCCTATATGCCCAATAGCTCCACGCAGGACCTGCCGGTGCATACGGGGAGCATCTCCGAAGCCAGCCATCGCGCCCGCACCACGCCCCACGCTAACCTCGGACCGATCCTGCTCTTGGTGTCACATGATGCCACGGGCCATCCGATCCAAGTCCAGGTGCGCCAAAGCTCTGGCAACGTCAGATTGGACGCCAAGGCGCAGAAGTTGGTCCTCGAGAAATGGCATTTCCCCAGCGGCAAGAGCGACACGGTCCTGGTGACCGTTGAGCCCAAGTCCTTGCGGTAGCGCCGGGCGTGGGGCCGGTCGCTCGAGGCCCGACGGGGTGCGGCGCGGTACGGGTGGTCAACCCGTGGCTGAGAACTTCTCACAAAAAAGTGTTGACTCTTCCACAGGACTTGTTAGAGTGCGCCCGCATTCCACAGTCATGGTCGCGTGCGGTGGTTGAGTTGTCGCTATGGCTGTGAGGTTTGTGTGCGTAAACCCGCAACCCGAACGGAAAAACGATGTGCGTCCGCGGCGCAAGCCCGGCCGGTACAGAATGTTTGTATGAAAACCTCCTCCTTCCTCAATCGCGGTTTGGTCCAACGCAGCCTTGGCATCTGGCTGGGACTCGGGCTCCTGGCCTCGGCCTCGGCCCGCGTGCTCGATAACTTCAACGGGGCTGTCCGGACCGGGTGGCAGGATGTGATCATCCAGGGCCTGGGCAGCGTCACCCAGACCAACGGGCAATTAGTGATCGATGTGCCGGGCGTGAACCAGCCCCTCTTCGTCGCCACGGCGAACACCACCGAGACCTTTGCGGTGCGGACCAACCACACCGTGATTCTCCAAGCGGACCTGATCAGCGGCAACGATCCCAGCGCGGTGGGGGTGTTAGCCTGGCTGCCCACCGGGAACGACATCTCGAAGTTGCAGGGCTACGCCCTGGCGGTGTCCAGCGACCGGATTGTGGTGTCCAAGGGCCTGAACGAGTATTTCTGGGACGGCGGCCCGCCCTCACAGTCCACCAACATTACTCTCGTGCTCTCCCTCACGGGCCAAGGCGCCAACGTGGTGATTGAGACCAAGATTCTGGACCGGGCCAGCAATGCGATCTTGTTCGATCAGACCTTCACGGACACCCCCTCGGCCGATGTCTTGGCGAGAGGCACCGATACCCCACCGACACCCTGGACTGGGCCCGGGAGTTTTGTCCTGATGAACTACGCCGACCAACCGTCCAGCGGCGCCCTGCCGGTGTACGAGGTGATCTTCGACAACGCCCAAGTCTTCGAGATGGACAATGTGGTGATCGACAACTTCCAGGGTCCGACCCACACCGGGTGGCAGGACCTGATTATCCAAGGCCTGGGCCAGATCACCCAGACCAACGGGACCTTGGTGATCGATGTGCCGGGGGTGAACCAACAGCTCTTCGCCGCCAGCATCCGCCTCTTGCCTCCGTTGACGGTGCGCGACGGGGATCGGGTGGATTTGCGGGTGGACCTGGTGAGTGGGAACGATCCCAGCTCGGTGGCGGTGTTGGCGTGGCTGCCCACCGGCAATGACCTTACCAAGCTCCAGGCCTACGGCTTCGCGGTGTCGAGCGACCGCATCGTGATCACCAAGGGCTTGAATGAGTATTTCTACGATGGCAATGCCCCTACCTCGAGCGCCAACATCACCTTGGACCTCGCGTTGACCGGGAGCGGCTCGAACGTCATCATTGAACCCAAGATCCTGGATAAATCCAACGGCAACAGCAACATCTTCGACCAGATCTTCGTCGATACGCCCGGCCCGGACGTGATGGCCAAGGGTGTGGACAACCCACCCGCGCCGTATAGTGGCAGTGGCAATTTCGTGCTCATGAACTTCGCCGACCAGCCTTCCAGTGGGGCGCTGCCGGTTTATGAGGTGGTCTTTGCCAACGCGCAGGCCTCGATCCCCAGCAGCCAGGCCCACAACCCGCCGGTGATTTCCAACCTCCAGCCGCCGGCCTATACCAATTTCCTCGCCGGTCCTGTGCAGATCAGCTTTCAGGTCGCCGACAGCCTGCCGCTCGTGGCCTCGAACCTCCTGGTGACCTTAAACGGCCAACCCATCACCACCACCAACGGCCTGAGTCTCAGCGGGCCACCCACGAATTTGACGGTGCGGGTGAGTGGGTTGGCAACCAACGCCAACTACGCCGCCGCGTTCCAAGTCATCGACTCCGCCGGGGCGATCGCCACCAACGTCCTCTACTTTGACACGTTCCTCACCAACGACCTGCAAATCGAGGTCGAGGATTACAACTTCAACGGCGGCCAATTCATCGACAATCCAGTTCCGGCGGTGGAAGGGACCGGCCCGCTGACCACGTCCTATATGGACCAGATGGGCATTAAGGGGGTCGATTACCAGGATTCCCGCACGGACTTCCGCTATTCGATCTACCGCCCGCAGGACACGACGCGGATGCAGCATACGCTGGACAACATCCGCCCGAAGTTCCTGGCCGCCGGCGGGCCCGCCCTGAATGTGTTCGACTACGACGTGGGCGGCATCTTGGTGGGGCAGTGGTTCAACTACACCCGCACGTTCCCGGCCGGGGCCTATGAGGTCTATCTGCGGGAATCGCTCTTTAATGGGGATCAAGCGCAGGCCAGCCTGGCCTTGGTCACCAGCGATCCCACCCAGACCAACCAAACCACCCAAGTCCTCGGCACGTTCCTGGCCTACAGCTCAGGGGTGCAGTACCGCAACGTGCCGCTCACCGACGCCTTCGGCAAGAAGATCATTGTGGCCTTGCAAGGGGTGCAGACCTTGCGCCTCAACGAGTTGAGCAGCGACCCGAGCGGAGGCAATATTTACCAGAATTACCTCGTCTTTGTGCCGGTGGCGCAGGCGGGGGTGCAACGCGCCACGGTCAGCGCGGTCACCCCGCTGGATGGCTCGGTGGTGCAAACCGTCACCCCGGTGTTGAGCGCCACGATTCAGAACCGCGACACAGCGGTGAAGACCAACAGCATCGTGCTGATGCTCAACGGGACGCAGGTCACGCCTACCCTCACGGCCAACACCAACGGCGTCACCGTTTCCTATAACATCTCGCCGCTCCCGCCCTCAGGGGCGAACAACACCGCCCAGATCGTCTATTCCGATAACTTGAACGTGCTCCAGACCAACCAGTGGAGCTTCGTCATCACCTACAACTCGGTGGACCCCGCCAACCGCGCCGCGGGGGTGGGCAAAGACCCCGGCTTTTATGTGCGCACCGTTCAGGCCCCGCAAGGGTCCGGGTTGGACAACAGCCTCGCGCGCGCCGAGGCGCAGTTGGCGCCTGGCTCGACGATCCCCGTGTTTAGCGACACCAACGGCGTTGCCAGCGTCGTGAACTTTAACATCGCCGATGGGACCACGATGGACTTCGGTCCGATGGCTCCGGTGCCGGGCTTGGACATCGCCGACAACGGCAGCGATGACTTCGCCGTGGATCTCCAGGCCTATTTGAGCCTGCCGGCTGGGGTGCAGCGATTCGGCGTGGTCAGCGATGACGGGTATGAGGTGATCGCCGGCACCACGTTGACCGACCTCTCGCCCAAGCTCGGCTTCCACAACGGCGGACCGGCCAACGAGACGTTTGACTTTGTCGTGCCGCAGGCGGGGCTTTATCCGTTCCGCATGATTTGGTACAATCGGGGCGGGGCCGCCTACGCGGAGTGGTTTTCGGTGGATTTGGTTAGCGGCGCCAAGACCTTGATCAACGACACCAACTCGCCCAACTCGATCAGGGCCTACCACACCTTGACCGCGCCGACCCTCCAGGTGCAATCCACCCCGCGCTTGGGCGCGCCGTGGCAGACCGAGGGTAGCGCGATCGTTCAAGGTACTACCGCGACCATCGCGCTGCCGGCGGGCAACCGGTTCTACCGGCTGACCACGACCGCCGGTTCGCCGCGCATCCAAAGTGTCCGCGTGTCCGGGAGCAACCTCGTCTTGACCTTCAGCCTCTCGAACTAGCCCGCCTCAGCGGTGGCGGGCCTCGACGGGCGTCTGCCGCCGCGAGACTGGCGCGGCCCGATGCCGCGGCTGGAGTTCCGGCCTGCGGCGTCGTGGCGAGCCAACCGGGGCTGGCTGCCAGGGCCCGGCCCGGAGGCCTCCCGCCTCGGCGGCCGGGCTGGTGCTCCTCGATCGGCCGGAGATGCGCCGTTGCGTTGCGCTCCTGCCAACACCAGCGGGTGCCGGTCGTTCTATTCTTGCCAGAGAGCCAGCTTGCAGGCACATAACAGGTCGTGAGCGCAGCGAACCTCTTGATCGTTGCCGACAGCGAGCGCGACGCCAACATGTTCTATGCGGTGGGCATGTTCGTGCCTGACCCGTTCGTTTATCTGCGGATCGGTGGGCGCAATCACCTCATTCTCAACGAGTTGGAGATCGATCGAGCCCGCCGGGAGGCCCCCGCTTGCCAGGTGCTCTGTTTGGGGCGATACCTGCGGCAACTCCGCCGTGAAGGCGTCGGCCGCCCGAGCGTGGCCCAGGTGATCCGGCGGGTGGCGCGGGAGAAGCGGGTGGGTAAATTCTTAGTCCCAGCGACTTTTCCCTACGGGTTGGCACGGGAACTCCGCCGGCTCAAGGTGCGGGTGAAGGTCAAGCCGGGCAGTTTCTTCCCGGAGCGCGAGGTAAAGAGCGCCGTCGAGGTGAAGCGGATCAGCGGGGCGTTGATCATGGCCGAAGTCGGCATGGCGGAGGCCCTGCAGGCGTTGCGCAACACGAAGATCGGTCCGCGGGGCCGTCTGCTTTATCACCAGGTGCCGCTCACCGCGGAGAAACTGCGGGCGATCATCGACACCGCGATCCTGCAGGCGGGCGGCCTACCGGCCCACACGATTGTGGCGGGTGGGCGCCAGAGCTGCTTTCCCCACGAACCCGGCCACGGCCCCTTGTGGGCGAATCAGCCGATCATCTTGGACATCTTCCCGCGTTCCCAGAAGACCGGGTATTTTGGGGACATCACCCGCACCGTGGTCCGAGGGCGGGCCACCGAAGGCGTCCGCCGGATGCATCACACGGTGCGCCGGGCGCAGGAGTTAGCCTTGGGTCTGTTGCGTCCCAAGACCCGCGCCGCCGTGGTGGACAAGGCGGTGCGGCGGTTCATCGAGGGCGAAGGTTTCCCGACGCGCCAGCAGAACGGGCGCTGCGAGGGGTTTTGTCATGGCACTGGCCACGGGCTGGGCCTGGAGTTGCATGAAGCCCCCCAGGTCAGCGCCCATTCCGAGGCCATTCTGCGCGCCGGCAACGTCGTCACGGTTGAGCCCGGCCTGTACTATCCCGGCCTCGGGGGCGTGCGGCTGGAGGACGTGGCCTGTCTCACGCCCAGCGGGGCACGCAATCTGACCAAATTTGATAAAGTGCTGGAGGTCTGAGGAGGCGCGCGGCGAGCGCCGGGCGTCCTGGGGCCAGCGACCGGGGCTGGAAATTGAACGGGCAGAGGACTATGGTTGTCCCAGCAGTAGTGAGGATCGGTTCGGGTTCGCGGCGGGGACCTGTCCGGAAGGATGAGCATTCCCAGCGCGGCTGATTCTCGCCTTACAACCACCGCACGATCATGATGTTTGGCTACCTGTTTTTCGGGGCATACGACTGGCTCCTGCTGCCCGGCCTGTTGTTGGGGCTCTATGCGCAGTTCAAGCTCAGCGCCACCTACGGGCGCTACGTCCAAGAGCCGACGGAGTCCGGGTTGAGCGGGGCGGAAGCGGCGCGGGCGATTCTGGATCAAGCCGGCCTGCAGGATGTGCCGGTGGAGATGGTGGCAGGGCATCTGACCGACCACTATGACCCGAGCCAGCGGGCCTTGTTTCTGTCGGAGGAAAACTACAGCGGGCGGTCCATCGCCGCCGTCGGGGTTGCTGCCCACGAAACCGGCCATGCCCTGCAGCATCAGGCCGCCTACGCGCCGTTGCAGTGGCGGATGACCCTGGTGCCGGCAACCGGTTTTGCCAGCACCGCCGTGTGGCTGATCCTCGGCGTGGGGACGATGCTGCTCTGGCTGCGGGTGATCAGCATGGGGCTCTTCGCGCAACTGCTGCCCATCGCCATCGGCGCCTATGGGGTCGTGACGGTCTTCCAGTTGATCACCCTGCCGGTGGAGTTCGACGCCAGTCGGCGGGCGAAAGAGCGTTTGGCCAGCCTGGGGCTGGTGCGCGGCGAGGAAGGTGAGGGTGTGCGCAAGGTGCTCAACGCCGCGGCGCTGACGTATGTGGCGGCGCTGGTGGCGGCCGTGGCCGAACTGCTGCAGCTCATCCTGGTGGCGCGAGGGATGAATGATCGAAGTTAAGCGCCCCCATTCATAGCTTTATGAATTGGGGCACCAAGGCCGCCGACCATCGCCCCGGCGGCCACAGGGCGCGCTGGGCGGGACGCGCGGTCCGGTGGGCGGGTGGCCTGCTGATGGCCTGGGGGATCGGGAGCGTCTGGGCACGCGCGGACGACGGACGGACGTTGGTGGTGATCTCTCCGCACAACACGTCGATCCGCTACGAGTTTGCCCGTGGGTTCGAGCGGTGGTACCAGCAGCGCTTCGGCCAGCCGGTGAGCGTCGAGTGGCGCGACCTGGGTGGTACGGCCGACGCCCTCCGTTTCGTCCAGTCGGAATTCGCCGCCAAACCGCAGGGCATCGGCATTGACTGTTTCTTCGGGGGGGGGCCGGAGCCGTATTTGCTGCTGGCGGACCGGGGGTTGACCGAGCCGTACCGGTTGCCCGCCACCCTCCTGGCAGCCATACCCCAGCAGTTCCAAGGGATCGAAATCTACGACGCCCACTTCGCCTGGTACGGGGCCGCCCTCTCGAGTTTTGGGATTCTGCAGAACACACGGGTCGAGCGCCAGATGGGTTTGCCGTTGGTGACGCGTTGGGAGGGGCTGGCGCAGCCACGGTTCTTCGACTGGGTCGGGGCGGGCGACCCGCGCAACAGCGGGACGATGAACAACATGTTCGAGGCCTTCCTTCAGGCGTATGGCTGGGAACGGGGTTGGCGGCTGCTGACCGAGATCGGGGGAAACGTTCGCCAGTTCGACCGGCTCTCCTCGACCACCGCCAAGGAAGTTACCCTGGGCCAGGTGGCTTGCGGTTTCGCCATCGACTTCTACGGCTTCACGCAAGTGGCCGAGGCCGGCCGCAGCAACCTGACCTTTGTGCTGCCGCAGGATTTCACGGCGATCAGCGCCGATGGCTTGGCGATCCTCAAGGGGGCGCCCCACCCGGTATTAGCACGGCATTTCTTGGAGTTCGTCCTTGGTGAACCTGGGCAGCAGCTCTGGTTTTTGCCCCGCGGCACCCCCGGAGGCGCCGAACGGTACGCCATCGAGCGCATGTCCGTGCGGCCAGACTTCTACCGGCGGTATCGGGAGGTGAGCAACATCGCCTTTTCTCCGTTCGACCTGCGGCAGAGCTTCCGGTACGACGCCGAGTTGGCCCGAGCGCGGCGCGACGTGGTTGCTGGGCTGGCCGGCGCGCTCCTGGTGGACACGCATCCCGAACTGCGCGGGGCGTGGCGCGCCGTGTTGGATCGGGGCAATTCGGAGGCGGACCAGCGGCGGTTAGGCCAGATGCCAGTGAGCGAACGCGAGGCCCTGACCTTGGCCCGCGGAGGGTGGAAGGACCCGGCCCGCCGCAACCAGAAGAAAATCGAGTGGCAAACCTGGGCCCAGCGGAAGTACCGGGATTTGGCTCGCGGTGAGCCGCGGGCGGTGGGGCGGACCTCGAGCGGCTCCGTGGCGGAGGGTGCGGAGGTGGTGCCGGCGGGGCCCGGCGCCGTTGAGCGTAGCGGCGGCGTCGAGTCTGCCGACGACCTCTCCCGGAACGGAGGTGTGATCGGCGCGCCAGCCTTGTCGGCTGGCGCTTCGGCGGGGCCGGGTAGTGGGCTATGAATGTCTCGGTTCGCGGTGTCAGCAAACGCCTGGGCGCCGCCGCGGTGCTCGCGGAGGTCTCGCTGGAAATCCGGGCGCGGGAACTCTTTTTTTTGCTGGGGCCCTCTGGGTGTGGCAAAACGACCCTCCTCCGCTTGTTGGCGGGCTTTTACGACCCAGACCAAGGCGAGCTGTTCTTCGGGGACCGTCGCATGAACGGCGTGCCTCCGCACCAGCGCAACACGGGCTTGGTCTTTCAGAATTACGCCCTCTGGCCCCACTTGACGGTGGGCCAGAACGTGGCCTACGGGCTGCAGGTACGCCATGTCAACGGGGCGGCGCAAGCGGCGCGGGTCGCCGAAGCGCTGGCGATTGTCCGGATGGAAGGCTACGCCGACCGCTGGCCCAACCAACTCTCCGGCGGGCAACAGCAGCGGGTGGCCTTGGCGCGGGCGCTGGTCATCCAGCCCGATATCCTGTTGCTGGACGAGCCCCTCTCCAACCTCGATGCGCGGCTGCGGCTGGAGATGCGCGACGAAATCCACCGTATCCATCAACAGACCCGCATCACGACGCTCTACGTTACCCACGACCAGAAGGAAGCGCTGTCGTTGGCGGATCGGCTGGCCGTGATGCGCGCGGGGCGGATTGAACAAGTGGGCGAGCCGCGGGCCGTCTATCGCGTCCCGCGCAACCGGTTTGTGGCCGATTTCCTGGGGGAAATCAACTGGCTGCCCGCCGTCGTCCAAGCCCGGTCCGCGGCCACGGTCAGCTTGAGCACCGCGGTCGGGGCCTTCGACGCCCCGGCGGGAGACGGGTGGCTGGTCGGGCGCAAGGCTTGGCTGGGCTTCCGGCCCGAGGCGGTGCGGATCGGGCCTGGACCGAGCAACGGTTTGGCGACCACGGTGCTCCAGGCCAGTTACCTGGGCGAAATCGAGCAATACGAGCTCGAGTTGGCGGGTGGGGTGCGGATCAAGGCGGTGGAGCAGAACCCGCCGGTGGCGCGCCAGGCGGGGGCCGCGCTGCCGGTCCACGTGAGGCCGGAGGACTTGGTGCTCACGCCGCGGGAGGAGTAGCGGCGGCGGAGCAGGTCAGCCTGCGGGCCGCAGCAAGCCGGCCTGGACCAGCGCGCGCGTGGAAGCCTCCGGGGTTTCATGCACCAGCGCCTGCCAGCCCCGGGCCAGACCGGCGGCGACGTTCTCGGGCCGGTCGTCGAGATAGAACAGGTCCGGCCCACGCAGCCGCGCCACCCCCTCCAGCACCTCATACAGGCGGGGATCCGGTTTCATCGCCCGATGTTCGTAGGAGAGGACGTGGCCGTCGAACTGGCTGAAGAAGGGAAAATGACGGCGGATATGGCGGATCGTCAGGTCGTTGGTGTTCGAGAAGAGGTAGGTGGGGACGCCCGCGTGGCGCAGGCGTGCGTGCGTGGCGACCATAGCGGGAATCTCGCTGAAGATGTCGGCAAACAGCCCCGCGAACTCCGCCAAGTCCCCGCGAAACCCGGCGAGCTTGCGGACGCGGTCGAAGAACTCGTCGGTCGAGAGCAGTCCCGTCTCGTATTGGTGGAGCAGGGGGGACTGATTGATCAACTGTTGGACTTCGGGCAGTTGGACACTGATGCGGGGTGCGAGGTTTCGGGCGGCAATGGCATAGTCAAAGTCGAGGAGGACTTTGCCCAGGTCGAAGACAACGGCTTTGGGGGGTCGCATAAATGGGGGGCTAGAGGATGAGTTGACGGCCTTCCAGGGCCCGGCTCAGCGTCAGTTCATCGGCGAAATCCAGGCCCGTGCCGGCGGGCAACCCGTGCGCCAAGCGCGACACTTTCACGCCGCGCGGCGCCAGCCGTTGCGCGCGGTAAAAGGCCGTGGCA
>JAJXTA010000035.1 GCA_021784265.1 bacterium
GAGAGTAGGCAGGCAATTGAAAAGTCTCCCAGAGGAAGCCTCGGCCCCGGGAGCCTCCGGCCCGCAAGATCATCCGGGGCATTTGCAGGGCGGTCGCCGAACGCCCGGGCTCCGCGCTCCGGCGATGCGCCCTCCGCCAGAACCCCGGACACAGGTGACTCTTATCGGCGCCCCCCCCAGCGGCCGAGGAGAGACTCCGGCATTTGGGCGCTTGGCACGACTCGCCGACCACCGCCACCCCAGGGCCCAGGCACGGGGGCGGCCTCCAGAGAGGAGTCGGGTCAGCGCCGAGGTGACGCCAGTGACCAGGGGCGGGTGGCCGGCGGGGACTCGAAAGCGGCTGGAGATTGGCGCGGCACGCGCGAGCGGTTCGGCGGACGTTCCGCCCGCCGCATGAAGCCTTGGCAACGTTGCACGCCAACGCCGTCAACAGGAGACCTCCGGTCGGCGGTCCCGGGCGCGCCGGGAGGAGAGGCGAGGGACCGACCTGAGCGACGCTGGGTGGGGAGCGGGAGCAGTTGGTCGGGGCTTGGCGCTCGTTCAGTTGCGGCGCCGGTGGGCACGGGCGCCGGCGGTCGGCCACGCGGCGAGCACCGCCCGCAGGCGCTCCAACGGCAGGCCGACCACGTTGGTGTAGGAGCCGTGAATGCGGGCGATGATCAAGTGGCCTTGCTCTTGAATGGCGTAGGCGCCCGCCTTGTCCAGCGGGTTCACGGCCGCGAGATAGGCGCGGATGCGGGCGGGAGAGAGCCGGCGGAAGGTGACATCAGTGGTCTCGGCAAAGAGGGTTTCGCGGCCCGTGCGCGGGTGGAGCAGGCAAACGCCGGTCACCACCTGATGCGTGTGGCCGGCCAGCGCCGCCAACGTGCGCGCGGCGGCGGCGCGGGTGGCCGGTTTGCCAAACTGGCGGACGCCGAGGCAGACCAGGGTGTCGGCCGCCAGGATGAGGGCGTTGGGGAAGCGTCGCGCGGCCGCGCGCGCCTTGCGTCCGGCGTTGAGCAGGCTCAGCTCGCGCGGGCTGAGGTGGGAGGCCAACACTTCCGTGACGCGGGCCGGGGCGACTCGGAAGCGGAGGCCGAGCTGTGCCAGCAGCTCGGTCCGACGCGGCGAGGCTGAAGCCAGGACGAGCGGCGGCAGGCCGCGTCGCCGCAGGGGCGCGATGGGGCTGCCTGCCGCGAGGCCAGGAGAGCCCCCGGCCGGTCCCGCGGACGCGGCGGCAGGGGCCGATGCCAATGCCGCAACGGACACGCGTTGGTGCGTTGGCTCTTTGAGCCTGGGGAGCTCCGTCCCGGGACGGCGCACGCGTTTCATCCGGTCAAACGTTGGTCGGCTCACCTTGCAAGGCTCCCGCGGCGGCCGCCGGTTTCCACTGGACGCGCGGCGCGTCTCCAAGGCATCACGCTGGGAGGGCCGACGCTCATCCGCCTCCCAAAGCCGCGAGAATCTCCTTCGCGTGTTCGTTCTCCTTATCGATCTTGAAGACTTGTCGGGCGGTTTGTCGGGCGAGATCGAGGTGGTCGGTGAGGCCGTGGTAGAGGCTGGCGGTGAGGAGGAAGTCGATGCCATGTAAACGCCCCTCTAGGCTGGTGTCGTTGGGGTCTAAGAGCCGGTAAGCCTTGTCCAGCCACTGCTCAGCTTGGGCGAGTAGGGTCGGGTCGTCTCCTTTCAAGCACACGGCGGCCAAGCCGAGGGTCGCGGGGAAGTCCTTGGGATCCAAGCGTTGCGCCTGCCGCAGTTCCCCCTCGGTCCGGGATAGGTCGCCGCGCCGGTCGTAGCACTTGGCCAAGATAAAATGGTTCCGCGCCGAGCCGTTGAGCTGGACCCGTTTTTCGCCCGCGCGGACCAGCTCGTCGAGGTGACCAGGATCGTCCAGCAGTGCGAGCAGGAGGTCCCAGGCGCTCTCGAGCGTTGAGTCCGCGGCGACCGCGCGCCGCGCGTTCTGCAGGGCTCCGGCATTATCGGCAAAGGCGAACGTCTGGAGAAAGCCCAGGCCCTCGAGTGCGCCGCCTGCCAAGCGCCGGTTGGGGCTCTGGGAGAGGTCTGTCAACCAAGCGACAGCCTCGCGGATCGAGCGCTGGGAGGCCTCGGGGAGCGTGTCAATCAGTTTGGGGGGTGGCGGCTCGGCCTTGAACTTGGTCGCCACCTCCGCAAACGCCTCGAAGCCCGCGGCACAGGTAATGAGCACGTAATTCGTGCGGTCAAGCCGGGCGGCTTCCCAGAGGTCAGGGAGGCCGGCGCGCGTGAAGGCGGCGCGGCTGATCGTGGTGGGGTCGCTCTCCTCGCCGCGAATGAGCCGGAACGTGGCCTCGAGCTCCCCCTGAGCACAGTAGAACGCGGCCCGGCCCGCGCGCGCTTCGGACTGCCGCGGGGCCAGGGTTACCGCGCGGTTCATGGCCTCATGGGCGTCGGCCAAAGCCTGCTGGCTTCGGGCCACCTGCTCCGGGGAAGGTCGCCGGCCCAGAAGCCATGTCACCACATCCCGTCCAGGGGCGCGGTCTCGTCCGGAAGTAGGGGGCGAGCTGAGGGCGTCGAACGCCCGCCCCAAGAAGAAACGGCCGCGGGCGAGCCAGCCGCGCCACGCCTTGGGCTCAACCTGGACGGCGCGACGCAGGACGCTGTCGGCCTCGTCTTCTTTGTCCGCGTGATGGAGGGCGTCGGCGAACTTGATCAGCAGCGGGCCATCGTCCGGTTGTAGCTCGACCTGCTGGCGGTAAAGGCGAAGGGCGGCAGCGTAGGCGGCATGGGCGTTGGTCGTGTCGTGGTTCCAATCATAGACGTTGCCCAAACGCAGGTAGCGTTCCGCATCGCTCGGACGGCCCGTCATCGCCTTAGTTAAGGCCGCCACTTCCGCCGGCACATCGGGTGGGTTCGGGGCGAAGGTGAAGCCTTCATCGACGTCCCAGGAACAGTCGATTTCCAGGTTGATCCGCGGCAGCGTGACCAGGTCGCGGAGCTTGGCCTTGCCGCCGGCCGGCGCGGCGGCGCGTGTCTCGGTGGCCACGACCAACAAGCAAAGGAGCACCAGCGTTGTGGCGCCACGCCGCCAACCGTCACTGGGCGAGTGTCGGGGCGCACGGGCGCTCGAGGCTGGGGCTAGACTACTCACTCAGCAACCTCCCCTCTGCCAGGGGTCGCGGCGGCGTTGGCGGCGCCGGTGGGGCCTCAGGGTGAACCAGAGCCATCCGGGGTTTTGAGCAACCAGAGCTCGCTGACCTGGCACCCGCGGCCGTTGCCGCCCAGGCCCGGTTCCCCGTGCCACTCCAGGGTGAGCTGCCCCCCGGCGGTGGCCGCGCGCGGGAGGTCAAACTCGATGGGGCGGATTGGCCACGGCTTGGTGAGGAGCGGGTGGATGGGGATCGAACCGTTAGCCACGAGGCGGATTCGCTTTTTGGGGCTGTCACCACCGTAAACGACCCGCAGCCGATAGGTGGCGGTCGGGTCGAGATGCTCATAGCGGACCGCCAGCGGGGTGTCATTGAGTGTTTCGGCATGGTCCATCCAGGCCAGGCGCCAGGCGTTGGTGGGTTTCTCGTCCGGCTCGTCCACCACCTCCCCTTCCTCGAAGCCAACCAGGGCCGAGTGAAGGAAGGCGGGGTCGCTGGCGGGCCCCGGCCCGCGGACCAAGTGGGGTTGCCAGGCCAGGTTGCCCAAGTCGTCGTAGAACCCGCCCGGGCCGGGATCGGTCCAGTTGACCAGGCGCGCAATCCCCTTGAGGCGGTCCGCCTCGGCGGGGAGCCGGCGGAGGAGGTTGAATTGTTCGAGCAACCAGCGGCGGTTGTTGAGGGGGTAATCGATGGTGTCGAGGTTGGCGCCGCGGTCCACGGCGATGGCCTGGTAGCGCGGCACGCTTAATTGCATGCGAATGCTCTGGTAGAGCGCCTCGCCCAGCTCGAAGACGCGCGCGCGCCAATCCGCCGCCACCCGCCGGCTGGTGGCCCGTTCGAGAATCCGCTGGGCGGCGTCCAGAGCGGCGACCGCGCCGCGCTCCGGGGCGGCGCGCAACACCTCCCGCGCCCGCGCTTCCAGCCCCGTCTCGTAGCTGAGCCGCTGGCGCGTGTAGGCGTCGTAATAGGCGCGGTAAAGGGCCATCTGAAAGCGCCAGTTGAGCTTGACCTGGGGCGATGCGGCCCGCTCCAGGTCTTGGAACTGCGCCAGGGTGGTCTCGACCGCCTGGTGGGGGAGGAGCGGACCTCGCCAATTCGCTTCCAGGGCGAGCAATCCCTGGGCGAAATCGTCCGTGTACCGGTCGCCGATGAAGTAGCGGCTGTACTCGCGCAGGATCTCGCCCACGTCGGCGTCCGGGTTCCAGCCCAAGGCGCTCCAAAGCATCTTGTTCACGTCATCGTTGCAGCCCTCCGAGTAGGTGGTAAAACCGATGGTGTAAGGCTGGAGCAAGCGGAAGATGTTGGCCTCGTCGAGCGGGCGCGGGTCGATCACCTCCCGGCCTTCGGTCAGGGCAAAGGCCACGTCCCAATTGGGCACGGGGTACTGACATTGGCGGCAGTGGGTGATGTCGGGGTAGTTCCGAATGGGATATTGGGCCGGGACCGCCGCCCGCAGCTCGGGCAGGCTGATCCGCACCTGCGGCCCAAAGACCACCCCGCTGAGCCACGCCGGTGGGTCGCGTTGGAGGATGTCGAGGAACTCGGCCAGCCAGGCTTGGTTGAAACTCTGCGGGGAAACCCACATCTGCGCGCGCGGATGGTACCGATGCAATTCCTTGGTCTCTTGGGCCAGGAACTCCAGCAAGACCCCGGGGCGCGTGTGGCCGGGGTCGCCGCCGGGCACAAACACCGCATCCAAGCGGGGCATTTGGCGGAACACCTCGCCCCACTCCTGGAGGGCCGCCTGGACGGTGGCGGGGTTGGCGTAGTCCGGGTCCATCGCCGGGTACCAGAGCCACACATCCAACCCATAGCTATCCAGCAAGCGAGACATCCCGACCAGGATCGGCATCGGCGGGAGGGGAAAATGGGGGCTGGTGGGCTCGTCGTCGGAGCGCGGGGGGATCAGCTCGACGGTGTTGCATCCGAACACGGCCAAGTCGCGGATGTACTGTTCCCAGAGGGTCAGGTCCCAGGCGTCATAGGCGTGGGTTTTGGGCCGGTAACCGAGCTGGTGGCCCCGCAGCCGGTAGTGGGGCGCGGTGGCGAGGTGCGTACCGTCGGGCAGGGTTGCCGAGCCCACGCGCAGGTGCAGTTGCCGCAGCAGCCAACCAACGCCGAAAAGGACTCCGCGGCTGTCGTTGCCCGCCACCACCACGGGCGACCGCCCGTCAGCTTGCCGCACCGCCAGGGTAAAGCCTTCCGGGCCGGCCGCCGGACCTGTCGGCGGGTCCCCGCCCAGGGCGGGGGCCCAGGCCGCGAGGGCCGCGCGTGGTCCGAGGACAATCACGGCTTGGTTGGTGGGCGGCCAAACCGACGAGGTAGGCCAGCGGAGGTGGGTGCGTTTGGCCACCTCCTCGACCAGCATGGTGACAGCCTGGCGTTCGGGCCCGGAGAGGTTGGGGGGAAACACCACCGCGGCTTGGCTCAGGTCCAGGGCGCGTGCCGGTCCGCCTCCCCCCACCGCCAGCCCGCCCGCCACACACACCCAGCCCATTCGGGTTCGCCAACCGGAGTTCATGCCGCAGCCTAACCCGCGCGAGGGAGGCGGTGCAAGCCGCGACCGCCAAGGCCGGCGACGTTTTCGGGCGCGTCGGGCGCCCACCGGCGCCGGGGGGTTCCCTTACCAGATCAGATTGGTGACGGTCGAGGTGGTGTGGGCCTCGACATGGCCGTCCACCAACGCCACGTTGCCGGCGGGTGGGCGTTGGCGGTGCCAGCCGGTCGGGTTACCGGGGTAGGGGAGCACGCCGTCGCAAAAGAGCACCGTCGAGGACGGTTGGACGATCATCGAGGCGCGCTCGCCCACGATGCCCCCGCCATGGACCGAAGGGTAGCCGATGGCGTTGAACATGTAGGAATTGCCGACCCACTCGTAAAGGTGGTGCGGCAAGGTGTCTTGACGCCCCTGATCCAGCGGACAGATCACCACCGTCGGATTCAGGCCGTAATGGTTGAGGGGGCGGTCGATGCGGTTGAAGATGCCCCCCTGGCCGGTGTCGAGATTCCCATTGGTCTGGCCGGCCCAGACAAACCACTCCATCCCCTCGGTGTCCAGGTTGGTGCTGACCCAGAAGAATTGGTCGCCGAAATCGGGGAGGTACATCTGCATGGCCAAGCCGGCCTGATGCAGTTGGGAGGTGCATTGGGTGATTTTGGCCCTGAGCTTGGCCTTGGCCAGCGCCGGCAGGAGCATCGCGGCCAGGATGGCGATGATCGCAATGACCACCAACAATTCGATGAGGGTAAACCCCACCATACCCGCGGCCACGCGGGTGGGACCCCGCGGACCGCGCGGCTCGATTGGGCTTGGTTCGCTCATGAGCGTGAGGCGTTAGGGCGCTTGACGACCGCCGGAGGAGGGTTATTCACTGAGGGGCGGCAAATCGGCCGTGGGCGACCACGGGTCGCGGTCCGGATTCTCCCTTGGCGTGGGGGCGGTCTCGGCCCGGAGCTTGCTTTCTCCCCGGCCAACCTCGTACTCTCCGCCCCCGTTGAAGGCCGCCCGGTGGCCCTCGGCGGATGCACGTGTTTTCACTGAAATGCTTTGGCGTCGGCGACGGATGGCCCAACGCGGACCGCAACCACTCGGCGTTCCTCTATCGTTTGGGCGGAGCCACGCTGCTCATTGACTGCGGCGAAGCGGTGGGCCGCAGCCTTAAGGCCAGCGGCCTGGATTACGACGCCCTCGACCGGGTGTTGCTCTCTCATCTGCACTTCGACCATGTTGGGGGCTTCTTCATGCTGGTGCAGGGCCTGTGGCTGGAGCACCGCCGCCGGCCGCTCTCGGTCCATCTGCCGGCCGATGGCGCGGCGCCGCTGCGCGGCATGCTCGAGGCGGGGTACCTTTTCGAGGACTTGCTCGGCTTCGAGCTGCGCTTCGCGCCCTGGCACGCCGGCCAGGGCGTGACCATCGAGCAGACTCGGGTGACCCCGTTCCCCACGACCCACTTGGACGAACTCCGGCGGGCCTTCGCACCCCGGCATCCGCAGTCCTTCGCCGCCTACAGTTTCCTGCTGGAGACGGACCAGTTGCGGGTGGCCCATAGCGCCGACCTGGGCGCGGTCGAGGACCTGGACCCGCTGGTGCGGGAGCCGTTGGACTTGCTGGTCTGCGAGTTGGCCCATTTCCCGCCCGAGGCGCTGTTCAGGTACCTGCGGGGCCGGGCCATCAAACGCCTGGCGTTGATCCACGTCGCCCGCCCCCTCTGGCGCGATCAGGAGGCGCTCCGGCGGCGGGTGGCCGCGGGGCTGGACGGCCTGCCCTTTGTCATCCCGCGCGATGGCGAGGAGATCACGCTGTGAGAGGGCCTCGTCGATCCGGCGGGTTGATGGGGAGAACGCACCTAACGGAGGTGCGCGCGGCGTCGCCGCCGGCCGGTCGTCTCCAGTCGGTCTCAGGCTGAGCATGTCGCAGATGCTCAAATCCTCCGGGGCGATGGGGTTTGCCACGGCGGCCAGCCGGGTGCTCGGTTTGGTGCGGGAGCAGGTCTATGCCCGGTTCATGGGGGACGGTCCAGTGGCGAGCGCCTTTGTCCTGGCGTTTCAGATCCCCAACCTCTTCCGCCGCCTGCTCGGGGAGGGGGCGTTGACGGCGGCGTTCATCCCGATTTTCAAAGCCAAAGAGCGCCACGCCGGCGAAGTGGAGATGTGGCGGGCCGCCAACGCCGTCATCTCGGGCTTGGTCGTGGTCACCTGCCTGGTCGTGGGTCTGCTGATGCTGGCGATCAGCCTGATCCTGGCGTTGGCCTCAGCCCACTACACGCAAGCCGGGAGCGCGGTCTTTCCGCCCTACCCGGTCCCGATCCTGCGCGACGACACCCGCTTGATGTTGGCCCTGCTGCGGGTCATGGCGCCCTACCTCGTGCTGGTGTGCCTGGCCGCGCTGGCGATGGGGATGCTTAACGCTCGCGGCCACTTTTTCATCCCGGCGATGGGCTCGACCTCGTTGAACCTGGTGATGATCGCCTCGGTCTTGTTTCTGGCCCCCCACTTTGGGCGGCGGCTGGACCAACAGATCTTTGCGCTGGCGGTGGGCGTGGTCGTGGCCGGGCTGGCCCAGTTCGGTTTTCAGCTTCCCACGCTCTGGGCCGATGGTTTCCGCTACCGTTGGGTGAGTCCGTGGCGCGATGCGACGGTGCGCGAGGTTGTCCGCAAGATGATTCCGGCGGCGGTGGGGGTGGCGGCGTTTCAACTGAACGTCCTGCTCATCCAGACGATTGCCTTCTGGATCGACCGGTACATCGTGGCCTCCTTCAACTACGCCGTGCGGTTGATGGAATTTCCGCAAGGGGTGGTGGGGATCTCCCTGGCGACCTATCTGCTCGCGGCCCTGTCCGGACTCGCCAGCGAAAAGAATTATCCGGGGTTCCGCGCCACCCTCCGTGAGGGGCTCGGGCATTTGATCTTTGTCAATCTGATCGCCTCGGCGCTGTTGGTGGTGTTGGCGGAGCCGATTGTGCGGCTGCTCTTCGAGCACGGCGCCTTCAGCGCCAGCTCGACCCGGCGGGTGGCGCTGGCCCTGACCTGCCTGGCGCCGGGCCTGGTGGCCTTCTCGACGGTCAACGTCTTGGCGCGGTCCTTCTACGCCCTGGGGGACACCACCACCCCGATGAAGATCAGCGTGGTCTGTCTGGGGTTGAACCTGGTGTTCAGCCTTTGGTTTATCGGGCCGCTGCATCTGGCCGGGGCCGGCATGGGCCTGGCCAACACCCTGAGCTCGGGCGTGAATGTCTGGCTCTTGCTCTACGCCCTGCGTCGGAAGCTGAGCCGGCTGGAGTTGGAAACCCTGCGCCCGCTGCTGGTGGCCTTGTTGGGGGCGGCGATCGTCGCGGGCGGTGTCGCCTGGCTGGTCCGGTGGGGGTGGGACGCTCAGGTGGGACACCAACGGTTGTTCGAGCGGCTGGGCGAGGTGTTTGTTCCCATGGCGGCCGGGGGGCTCGTGTATGTCCTGCTGGCCCTTTGGTTGAAGGTGCCGCAGGCGCGGGAGATGGGGGGCCTCCTGCTCAAGCGCCTGCGCGGGCGCAAGGGCGGCCAGGGAGAGGGTCCGGGTTAGGCCGCCACCCGCCAAGGTCCACGTGGACATCCCCCGCGCGGTCCGGTAGGCTCCGGTCGCATGAAGCCGTTTTTGGCCTCTTTGTTCGTTGGCCTGCTCGTACCGGTGGCCGCCAATCGGGCTTGGGGGGATAACCAACCCCCACTACCCCCGGCCAGCGGGGTGCCGCCCGTCGCGGTGAGCGCCGGGGCGCGCATTCAGTTTGCCACCCCGGTCTATGACTTCGGCAAGACCAGCGCGGGTGAGCCGGTGGACCATAACTTCGTCTTCACCAACACCGGCACGGCCACCTTGGAGATCAGCGGCGTCCGGCCTACGTGCGGCTGCACCACCTCCGGGACGTGGGACCGGCAGGTTGCCCCCGGCACGACCGGGAGTATTCCGATCCGGTTTAACCCTTCCAGCTACAGCGGGACGGTGGTCAAGACCATCGTGGTGACCTGCAACGACCCGACCCAGCCCAACGTGATTCTGCAGCTCAAGGGGGTCATTTGGCGGCCCATTGAGGTCAGCGCGAGCACCCTCTTTTTCAACGTCATCAACGATGCGGAAACCAACGAGACCAAGGTGGTGCGAATCGTTAGCAATTTGGATGAGGCCCTGACGCTCTCGCCGCCCCAGTGCACCAATCGGGCCTTTCAGGTTGCCCTGGCCACGGTGCGGCCCGGCAAGGAATTCGAGCTGCGCGTCACCGCGGTGCCTCCCTTTGGTCCCGCGCTGACCCAGGCTCCGATCACCATCCCGACCTCCTCGGCGAAAATGCCGTCGATCATCGTCAATGCCTATGGCATGGCCCAGCCGGCGGTCATGGTGATGCCCACGCAACTGGTGCTGCCGGCCGGGCCCCTGACCGGGCCGGTTCGCACCGCCCTCATGATCCGCAACAACGGGCGGGCGCCGCTGAAGTTGTCGGATGGCTCCGTCAACGTCACCAACGCCCAGGTGCAGGTGATCGAGACCCTGCCCGGCCGGCTATTCAACGTGGGGGTGATCTTCCCGACCGGGTTGCTGCTCCAGCCGGGGCAGAAGATCCTGGTGAGCCTCAAATCGGACCACCCCAAATATCCCCTGATCAGCGTGCCGGTCTTCCAGCAGGCCCGGCCAGCCGCGCCCCGGCCGCCGGTCCGCCCAGCCCTGGCGCCTCGCCCGCGACCGGTCCCGACTGGCGGCCCGCCGCCGTTGCCGCCCTTGCCGCCGGTGCCCGGCAAATGAGGGAGGGGTCCGCGACGACGTGGGGCTGAGCCCGCCTGTGCGAACGACCGAGCCCACCCGAGTGATCGTCGAGGCCGGGGCGATCGCGCTCCTAGGGTTGGTATTCGCGTTGTTGGCCAATGCCCTTTCCCCGCGGGGGCTGTCGTTGAGCCGAGATTACTTCCCGCCGTCGCGCCCGGAAGCTGCCAGGGCCCAGCCCAGACCCGCGACCCATCCGAGTCTGCCGCAGATGCCACCGACACCGCGCGCTTCGGCCCCGAGTGTCGTCGCGCGCCTGCGGGCGGCGGGCTTGCAGACGATCGGGCGGACGGAGGTGGTGCGGTGGTTCCACGATCCGCGCTATGAACAGGAAGCGGTGGTATTCGTCGATGCCCGCAACGACGAACACTACGCTGAGGGCCACATTCCGGGCGCGTACCAGTTCGATCATTACTATCCGGCTAAGTACTTGCCCACCGTGTTGCCGGTGTGCCAGACCGCGACGCGGGTGGTGGTCTATTGTGCCGGCGGTGATTGCGAGGACAGCGAGTTCGCGGCCCTGATGCTCCGCGACGCGGGGATCCCCGGAGACCGGCTCTGGGTTTATGCCGGCGGCATGACCGACTGGGCCACGAACAACTTGCCCATCGAACTCGGCCCGCGCAACAGCGGCGTCCGCCACTCCGCCTCCCCCTAATGGGCGCCGCCTCCCCCACCAGTGCCGGCCCGCGCGGGTCCT
>JAJXTA010000036.1 GCA_021784265.1 bacterium
TTCTTATCTTCCCGCAACGGCCGATCCTCCTGCGCGTCGGCGACCTTGTCGAGGTCGCGGGCTTTCCCGCCACCGGCCAGTACACGCCGGTCCTGCGGGAGGCGCTGGTCAAGAAGGTAGGTCAGGCTCCCCTCCCACCGCCAGTGGCGATTACACCAACCCAGGCCCTGGGCTATGTCGCCCAGGAACGGGTGTACGACGGCCAGCGGGTGCGGCTGACCGGCCGCGTCCTGGACAAGCGGCAGGAAGCCCAGCGCCAGACGCTGGCGCTGCAGAATGGAGAGATCGTGTTCGAGGTGGTCTGCGAGCCGCGCAACTCCGCCCAGGGCTCGGTCTGGCCGCGACGGAACAGCCTGCTGCAAGTCCAAGGGGTTTGTGTGGTTCAAGTGGATGACAGCCGCCAACCCCGGGCCTTTCAAGTTCTGCTCCGTTCTCCGGCCGATGTGGTCGTGCTGTCGGCGCCGTCGTGGTGGACCACGGATCGCCTCGAACAGGTTCTCTGGTTCAGCGCTCTGGGCGCCCTGGCGGGGCTGGCCTGGCTCCTCACTCTGCACATCCGGGTCCGGCACCAAACCGCCGTCATCGGCCAGCGGCTGGCACGGGAGGCCGCCTTGGAGAAGCGCTACCAGGAGCTTTTTGAGAACGCCAACGACCTCTTCTTCACTACCGACGCCGCCGGCCGACTCACCTCGGTCAACCGCGCGGTGGAGCGGGTCCTGGGCTACGGCCGCACCGCGCTCCTTGGGGCTCCTTTGAGCCGGTTCGCCACCCTCGAAGCTCGTCCGCGGGCCGAGGAGATTGCGAGCCTCCAAGCCGGCGCGGAACGGCCCTCGACCCTCGAGGTTTTGGCCCACGACGGCCGCCGGGTGACGCTCGAACTCAGCACCCGTCTGATCACGCAGGGGAGTCAGCCGGTCGGCCTCCAGGCGGTCGCGCGTGACATTTCCGACCGCCTCAGCCTGGAGGCGAAGTTGCGTCATGCCCAGCGCTTGGAATCCGTCGGCCAGCTTGCGGCCGGGGTGGCCCACGACTTCAACAATATCCTCAACGTGATCCTCGGCTACGCCAGCCTGTTGTTGGCGCGCCCGAGCCTGGCGCCGGAGCTTATCGAGCCGTTGCGGGAGATCTCCAACGCCGCCGAGCGCGCCGCCAACCTCACCCGCCAACTGCTCACCTTCAGCTTGAAGCAGCTTACCCAGCCCGAGGTCCTCGATTTGGGCGCGCTGACCGAGAACCTCTTACGCATGCTCCGCCGGCTCTTGGGCGAGCATATCACCCTGCGTTTTGAGCGTCCGCAGACCTTGGCCCCGCTCCGCGCCGACCGCGGCATGATGGAACAGATCCTCCTGAACCTCGCCGTGAACGCGCGCGACGCGATGCCAAAGGGGGGCGAACTCTCCTTGGAGTTGAGCACCGTCGAACTCAAGCCGGACGCCACCCGCGGCAACCCCGAGGCGCGGCCGGGAACGTTCGTGCGCTTGGCGATGCGGGACACCGGCTGCGGGATGGATCGCGAGGTCTTAAGCCACCTCTTCGAGCCCTTCTTCACCACCAAAGGTGTCGGCAAAGGCACCGGCCTCGGGCTCGCCACCGTGTACGGGATCGTCAAACAGCACCAGGGCTGGATCGAGGTCGCCAGCGAAGTGGGCCGGGGCAGCCTGTTCACCGTGTACCTGCCCCCCCATCTTGGCGCGCCAGCGCCGCCCGGACCCACCCAAAGCCCAGCCGACGGACCGCGCGGCAACGGCGAGACCTTGCTGCTCGTCGAAGACGAGCCGGCCTTGCGTATGTTGGCCGAGCGTGTGCTTCTGGGGCACGGTTACCAAGTCTTGGCCGCCAGCACCGGCCAGGAAGCCATGCAAACCTGGTCCACCCACGGCGCGGAGATCGATCTCCTGGTCACCGACGTGGTCATGCCAGGAGGGATAAGCGGCACGGAACTGGCCGACCGGCTCCAAACCCTGAACCCAGCCCTCAAGGTCGTCTGCACCAGCGGCTATAGCCTGGAGATGCTCGCTCGCGAGCCCCAGACCCGCCAGGGCCTCCGCCTGCTCCCCAAGCCTTACTCGCCCACCACCCTCCTACTCACCGTCCGGGAATGCCTGGACGACTGACCAAAGAACTCCCTCCCGCGGCCGCCCCGACTGGCGGTGGGCCCGGACGGAGGCTCCGCCCGGCGGCGGCTCCTCCCGCTTCCCGCGCCTGGTGTGCGCGGTGCCGTGGCGGGTTGCCCTCGGCCCAGGCCTTAACTCGTTTTTGCCTTTTTCGGCCGCCTCACCTAGGGTGGAGGTTCGTGCGGCAACATTCGAACCAATGCTGAATATGCCTGTCTCAAACCTGGATCGCGCCGGGGCCGACGCTCCGCCGGAGATTCCTCTCGCCCCACCCGGCACGCGTCTGACGACGCTGGCCAACGGCCTGACCGTGATCGTCCGGGAGGACCACACCGCGCCGGTGGTGTCGGCGCAGGCCTGGTGCAAGGCCGGCAGCATCGATGAAGGCCCTTGGCTGGGGGCCGGCCTCTCGCACGTGCTCGAGCACATGCTCTTTAAGGGGACCGCGACTCGCGGGGCCGGCCGGATCGACCAGGAGGTGCAAGAGGCCGGCGGGTACATGAACGCCTACACCTCGTTTGATCGGACGGTGTACTGGATCAACGTGCCCAACACGGGCGCACGGGTGGCCTTGGAGATTCTGGCGGACATCATGCAGCACGCGACGCTGCCTGACGCTGAGCTTGCCAAGGAGATGGAAGTCATCCGGCGGGAGATGGATATGTGCCACGACGACCCGGGTCGGCGCTCGAGCCGCCGGCTCTTCGAGACCGCCTACACCCGCAGCCCCTACCGCTTCACCGTCATTGGCTATCCGGACATCTTCAGTCAGCTTCAGCGTGAGGACGTTCTCCGTTACTACCGGGAGAAGTACGCGCCCAACAACCTGGTCTTCGCCGTGGCCGGGGACGTGCGGACGCCCACCGTCGTGGCCCAGTTGGAGGAAGCGTTTGCGAGCGCCAAGGCCCGGCCCCTTCCCGTCAGCGCGCCGGCGGTCGAGCCGCGGCAAGTGGCCCCGCGTGAGGTGATCGAAGACGCCCCAATCCAACTCGCCCACCTGCACGCCAGTTGGCACATCCCCGACGTGCGCCACCCCGACCTTCCCGCGTTGGACGTCCTGGCGGTGTTGTTGGGCGTGGGGCGGAGTTCGCGCCTCTTTCAAGAGCTGCGGGAGCGGCGTGGCGACGTGGTCTCGATCGAGTCCTGGACCTACAGCCCGGGCAACCCGGGGCTCTTTGGCGTGAGTGCCTTGCTCGAGGCCGACAAGTACGCGGCGGCCAAGGCAGGCGTCCTCGCCGAGATTCACCGCCTGCAAGAAGAACTGGTCTCACCGGCGGAAGTGGTCAAGGCGGTGAAACAGTTCCTGGCGGCCACGTTGGCCACCCGCAAGACGATGCAGGGTCAGGCCCAAGATCTGGGCAGCAACTGGCTGGCGACCGGGGATTTGAGCTTCTCCGAGCGCTATCTGGCCGCCATCAAGCGGGTTGAGCCGGAGGCGGTCCGGCGCGTGGCGCGGGAGTATCTCACCGAAGAAAACCGCACGGTTTACGCCCTGGTCCCGGCGGGCACCCCCGTCACCAACGCGACCGCGGTCGTGGCGCCCGCCGAACACGCCGTTACCCTGCGCCGGCTGCCCAACGGGCTGCGCTTGCTCCTGAAGGAAGACCACCGGCTCCCATTCGTCGAATTCCGCCTGGCCCTGGGCGCCGGGGTCCTGGCCGAGGATACCACCTCCAACGGGATGACCCGTTTGTTGGCTAACCTGCTCCTCCAGGGCACCGCCACCCGCACCGCCGAGCAGCTCGCCGTCGAGATCGAGTCCCTGGGCGGGCATTTGGACACCTACAGCGGCAATAACAGCCTGGGGATCAACGCCGAGGTGCTGAGCAGCGATTGGACGACCGGCCTGGCCCTGGTGGCCGACGTCCTGCTCCACCCGGCCTTCCCCGAAGCCGCCCTCGAGCGGGAGCGCGCGATGCAACTGGCCGCCATCCGCGCCCAACGCGACGACCTGCTCCAAAGCGGCGTCCGCAGCATGCGCCGAACCTTGTTCGGTGAAGCCGGCTACGGGCTGGACCCGCTCGGCTCGGAGACCACCGTCCAGCGGCTGACGCTCGCCGACCTGCGAGCCTTTCACGCCCAACTGGCCGTGCCCGAGAATGCGGTGATGGCCGTGTACGGCGACCTTGATCCGGCCCGGGTCACCAGCGCGGTCGAGGCGGCCTTCGCCGCCTGGACGTCGGCTGGGCCCGGCACCCTCGCCGTGCTGGCCACCTCTCGCCTCGCCGCCGGCGCGGGCCCGTTGGGAGCGGTGCAGCGGGTCGTCGAAACGCGGGATAAAAAGCAGGCGGTGTTGGTGATTGGCTTTCCCGGCGTGACGCTGCACAGCCCGGAGCGCTTCGCCCTGGAGCTGCTGCAGGAGGCCTGCAGCGACATGGGCTCGCGGCTCTTTCTCCGAATCCGGGAGAAGCTGGGGCTGGCCTACTACGTTGGGGCCAGCCACTTCGTCGGGTTGGCGCCCGGTTACTTCGCCTTCTACGCCGGCACCGAACCGGCCAAGGCCGCGTTGGTGGAAACCGAACTGCTGGAGGAGGCCACCTTGCTGGGCGCCTCGGGTCTCACAGCGGACGAACTGCGGCGCGCCAAGGCCAAACTGCTTGGCCAGCGGAAGATCGCCCGGCAGGAGCTGGGCTTTCTCGCGCAGACCCACGCCTTGGATGAACTGTACGGGTTGGGTTACACCAACAGCGATCACGAAGACGCCCATTTCGAAGCCGTCAGCTTGGCCGAAGTCCAGGCGGTGGCGGCCAAGCTGCTCCGTCCCGCGGCCTGCGTGATCGCCAGCGTCCTGCCCGAAACCGGCGGCTCGGGCGTGTGAGACCGCTGCCAACCCCCGCCCAACCTCAGAGACCAGACGTCACGGCCATCTTGCCGATCAGCCGGTCATTTAACTCCTTGGCCGGATTGTAACCGAGCATCCGCAGCTTGGTGTGGAAGGCCGCGACCTCGATCAGGCGGGCGATGTCCCGCCCCGGGCGGACCGGGATGGTGATGTGGGGAATCTCCAGCCCGAGGATTTTGGTCTTCTCCTCCTCGATCCCCACCCGGTCCACATTGCCCACTTCGTTCCAGGTCTTGAGGGTGACCACCAAGTCCACCCGTTTCTCGGTCCGGATACTCCGAATCCCGAACATGGCGGGGACGTTGATGATCCCGATGCCCCGCACCTCCATGTGGTTGCGAGTCAACTCCGGGCTGGTGCCGATGAGGTCCCGGCCCTCCAGCAGGGTGACGCGCGTGATGTCGTCGGAGACCAAGCTGTAGCCGCGCTCGATTAACGCCAGGACGCACTCGCTCTTGCCGATCCCGCTCTCGCCCCGCACGATGACGCCGACCCCGAGAATGTCCACCATGCTGCCCATCTCGCTGTCGTGGGGCGCGAACATCCCCTCCAGGAGCAGGGTCGCCTGGTTGATGAACCGCATCGTCACCAAGGGCGACTTGAATACCGGCACGTCCGCCGCTTCGGCCGCCCGCAAGAAGGCCTTCTCGGGTTGGTAGTTCCGACAGAAGACCACGCACGGGATCCGGTGGCTGAACAGTTCCTGGTAGCGGGCCTGGCGCTCCGGTTGGGGGAGCGATTTCAGGAAAAACGTCTCCGCGCTGCCCATCACTTGCACGCGCTTGCTGGCGAAGTAGCGGGTGAACCCCGCCAGCGCCAAACCGGGCCGGTTGACCGTCGGCTCCAAGATGCGGCGCTTCAAGCCGCGCGCCCCGGCCAGCAGATGCAGCCCCAGCTTGTGGTGATGGCGCGTGTAAAAGCCTTCCACGACGATGACATCGCGACGGACCATGGTGCCGGCTCAGGGTTGCACGTGTTTCACCCGGCCCCTATGCCATACTCCCCGGACCAGGGCAAGCCTCTTGGCGCCGGGCTCAGAGGTTAAACTCCGGGCCCAGATAGATCTCCCGCGCCTTGGGATCGTTCACCAGGAACTCGGCCGGGCCTTCGCATAACACCGCGCCGTGGTGGATGAGGTAGGCGCGATCCACCAGCTTGAGGGTTTCGCGCACGTTGTGATCGGTAATCAGGATGCCCAGGCCGCGTTCCTTGAGCCGGCGAACGATCTTCTGCACCTCATAAACGGCGATCGGGTCGATGCCACTGAACGGTTCGTCCAAGAGCATCAGCTTCGGGCTCGTGACCAGGGCGCGCGTGATCTCCAGCCGCCGCTTCTCCCCGCCGCTCAGGGTAAAAGCGCGATTCCGGGCCAGCGGGGTTAAATCCAGCTCGTCCAACAAATACTTGAGTCGCAACTGGCGCTCGCGGGCGTCGAGCCGGCACGTTTCCAAAATCGCCAGCAGGTTCTGTTCGACCGTGAGTTTGCGGAACACCGAGGGTTCCTGGGTTAGATACCCAATGCCTAATCGGGCGCGCTGATGCATCGGCAGCGGGGTGATCGCCCGGGCCTGGAAGGTGACCTCGCCACTGTCGGGACGGACGAGCCCAACCACCAGATTGAACGTGGTCGTCTTGCCGGCCCCGTTGGGTCCCAGCAGCCCGACGATTTCCCCCGCGTTGACGTGGATCGACACCCCGTTGACGACGCGGCGTTGCCGGTATTGTTTGATCAGCGCGGTGGTCGTTAGCAGCCGCGGATCAGCGCCCACGGCCGGCGTGGGCCTGGGCGGGCCGGAACCCGCGGCGGCGGTCTCCGAAGCGGGGCTCATGGGTGCGGTTTGGTGACGGCCCGGGGTGGAGGGTTGGTCGCCGTCAACAGCCCCGGCTGTTTCAGCGCCTCGGGCGGCATTAGCATCCGGACGTGGCCGCGTGCCTCCAGGCGGTTCTTCCCCCGGTCCAGCACCACCACGTCCCCCGTCAAGGTGCCCTGGCGGGTCTTGAGCACCGGGTTGCCGGTCAGTTCCACCAGGTCCGTGGCGGCGTTATAGACGGCCTTGTCGCTCGTGGCGTGACTCGGCCCTTGTTCACCCAACAGGTCGATAACCACCGAACCGGTGGCGACGATGTTGGTGATCTGGTTCCCGACGTCGGCCATGTGAGCGGTGAGCACCTTGCACGTGAGCTGCATCTGCGGGTCGGTAACGCGGACGTTCCCGTCGCAGACGATCACCCGGGTCTGGGAGGCGTAATCGAAATGGTCGGAGAGGATCTCGACCTCACCCCGCCCGGCGGGGGGCGCGTTGGTGGGGGCCGGCTGGGCGCCAGTGGACATGCCGCACACCGCGCCGAGGACAAGGGCAAGGCACCGACGTTTCATGAGTTTGTCCGGGTGTTGGCCGGTTGGAAGTTGTGGAGCCAAATGTGGACTTGGTTGGAGATCGTCAGGTGGGAGTCGGTCTGCCGCCAGAGGAAGCCGACGCCTTCGATCACAAAACGCCCATCGGCGCTTCGCACCCGCAAGCGGTCCGGCGACCACGCCAAATGGGTCTGCGGATTGAACACACAATTCGTCCCCACGATCACCAGGTTCGTGAGCCCGTCCTCGGTGTAGGTTTGGAGATGGAGTTGCTCCATCGCCACCCGGCCGTCCAGTTGCGGACGGGCGCCCATCCCCACCAGCAGCGAGCGGAGCCGGTTCTGTTTGTCGTACTCCGGAAAGGTGAACGGCCCCTTGACCACGCCGGAGCCGGTGAACTGCGCCCAGACGCTGCCCGCCAGGACCAAGACCAGGGCGGCCCGGCGGAGGCGCGTGCCCGGCCGACACCGGGCCAACCGGCCCCTGGGCCGGGCCGGTTGCCGCGGGATCGAATCGTCTGCGCCTGTCATGCCAAGATGCGGGTTCACGCTGGTTGCAACGAGGCCCGCCCTTTAGTCGCGGCGCCTCGCCCCAAAGTTACCAAGGATTCCGGCAAAGCCACGCCCGAATTCGCCGCGGTCAAGCATGGTCAGGTCGAGGGCCGTCGCACCCGAGGCTCAGCGGGCGGCGGCGAAGACCCGCACCGCGCGGGTCAGAAAGTCGGGCATCGCCTCCAACGGAATCATGTTCGGGCCGTCGCTGAGGGCCCGCTCCGGGCGCGGATGAGTCTCGACAAACAGCCCATCCGCTCCCGCGGCAAGGGCCGCACTGGCCAACACCGGCGCGAACTCGCGTTGGCCGCCCGAACAGTCGCCGCCGGCTCCGGGCAGTTGCACGGAATGCGTGGCATCGAAGAAGACGGGACAACCGGTCCGCTTCATCAGCGGGATCGCCCGCATATCAACCACCAAATTGTGGTAGCCGAAGCTACTGCCGCGCTCGGTCAGCAGGAGACGCTCGTTGCCCGCCGCCCGCGCCTTCGCCACCACGGGCATCATGTCTTCCGGCGCCATGAACTGGCCTTTCTTGACGTTGACGATCCGCCCCGTGCGTGCGGCGGCCTGGACCAAGTCCGTCTGCCGGCAGAGGAAAGCGGGGATTTGGAGAATGTCGGCGACTTCGGCAGCCACGCGCGCCTGCTCCTCACTATGCACGTCGGTCAGCACCGGGACGGCCAGTTCGGCGCGCACCCTGGCCAGGACCCGCAGGCCGGCGTCCAACCCGGGCCCGCGGTACGACTTGGCCGCCGTCCGGTTGGCCTTGTCGAAGCTGGCCTTGAAGACGTACGGCAGCCCCAAGCCGGCGCAGGTCCGCTGTAACGCGCTCGCAACGCGCAGGCAGAGCGCCTCGGTTTCGATCACGCAGGGGCCGGCGATCAACGCCAGCCGTTTGCCGGAGGTCAAAGCCCGCCAGAGCTGGGTCCCTTGTAGCATAACCGCCCTACGCCGCCGGGCCCGTCGGTAGTCTGACCGCGGGATGTGCCCCGCGCGGCCGCCGCGGGGCTGGCCTGACCCCACGCCCCAAGGGGCAGCCCCACTCTCCCAGGACCGGCAGGACCGCACGGCTCATACCTCGCGCTGCGGGAACGGGGCCGCCTAAATCACCGTCCCGTGCGGCACCACGCCGTTCTTGGGGATAATGACAATGCCATCCCGAACGAAGTAGAGCGGATGATCAACGCTGGAGGGCTTGCCCGCCGGGGTGATGACACAGTTGTCGCCGATCCGCGTGTTTTTGTCGATGATGGCGTTATCGATCCGGGTGTTTTTGCCAATCCCGATGCGCGGCCGGTTGGTGGCGGCGTTTTGCTGCAGGGACTCCTCGGTCTCGAAGTAATCGCTGCCCATCAGGAAGGACCGGGTGATATGACTCCCGGAATCGATGTGACACCGCACGCCCACAACGCTCTGAGAAATCTTGCAGTGGTTGAGAATGCAGCCGTCGGAGATCACCGCGTGGTCGATCGCCGCCCCGTTGATCCGCGAGGCGGGGAGCAGGCGCGGGCGGGTGAAGATCGGGGCGCTCATGTCGAAGAAATTAAACAACGGCGTGGCGCTGGTTAGGTTCAGGTTGGCCTCGAAGAAGCTCCGGATGGTCCCGATGTCCTCCCAGTAACCCTGGAACACGTGGGCGTAGAGGCGGTGGGTCTGGATGGCCTGCGGGATGATGTGCTTGCCGAAGTCCGTCTCCGTGCTGTCCAGCAAGCGGAACAACACCTCCCGGTTGAACACGTAGATGCCGGTCGACGCGAGGTAAAGCTCGCCGCCGTCTTCGACCCCCAGCCGCGGATAGGAGGCCGGGTCCAGCCGCAGGCTATCCAGCACGGCGGGGTCCTTGGGTTTCTCGACAAAACGGGTGATCCGCCGCTCCGCATCGATCTGTAATAACCCCAACGACTGGGCCTGGTCCCGTTTCACGGGCAGCGTGGCGATGGTCACATCCGCATCGCTCTCCACGTGCTGGGCCAAGATGCGGCGGTAGTCCATCCGGTACAACTGGTCGCCGCTGAGAATCAAGGCGTATTGAAACTCCACGTTGCGGAAATGGATCAAGTTCTTGCGCACGGCGTCGGCGGTGCCTTGATACCAGGAGTTGTTGGTCAACGTCTGTTCGGCCGCCAGGATTTCCACAAAGCCGACGCTGAAGTGGTCGAACTTGTAGGACTGCGAGACATGCCGATGGAGCGAGGCCGAGTTGAACTGGGTGAGTAAGTAGATGCGCCGGAGCCCGGAATTGATGCAGTTTGAGATCGGGATGTCCACTAGGCGGTACTTGCCCGCCAGAGGGACGGCGGGCTTGGCGCGGTCGCGGGTTAAAGGAAACAACCGCGTCCCCTGCCCCCCCCCCATGATGATCGAGAGGACCCGCTGGAGGTCGGGGAGAAAGTGTTTCGTTGACGGCATCGTTGAATCCTTTCAAATAAATCGTGTGCCCTTGTTATACCGTGGCGGTTCTGGCGCGGGCAAGCGCGAACCCGGAATAATGTTGCCGGACGGTGCGCGCCCGTTACCCGAGGCGCATCTAACCGGCTACCCCTGGGCCATGCATGAACGGTGGTGCCACTTTAGCCGCCCTGGTGCGTGAGATTCACCGGGTCCGCAACACCGCGGAACCTTCGTGCGTCCTCCGGCCCCGTCACGCCACGCCGACCCCGCCGGACCAACCGGTCGGCGTCCTGTTGCTCAAGCCCTCCTCCGGTTATATCCCCCCGGCCACCCTGGCCGCCATCCTCGACCGTTTGACCGGCCCGTACGGTTACGCCATCGAAGCCGCGCACTGGTGGAGCGGGCCGGACCTCCAGCGGGCCAAACTGATGGCACGGCATTACCCGGGTTTCTTCCGCGTGGCGCACGGCGGCTGGCCCGCGCTCGGGAAGCCGGCGCGTGGGCTCCTCACCGCCACCGCCAACTCTGTCGGCAGCCGCTTCCAGGCCCGGTTCGGTGCTCCCTTCGCCCCGGATCTGGTCCGTACGCCCTATGACTTGATCGCGGACGGGTTCGCGGCGGAGTGGTTGAACCACCTCTGGGAACAAGATCGGTCGGGCGAACAAGAGCCGCTCGCCCGGGTCCAGCGCCTGGACGAGGACAGCCTGGCCTTGGGCCTGCGGTTCGACCGCGGCCCTTCAGTGCCCGAGCGCTGGCACCACCGCGGCGTGATCCTCCTCAACGGATTCTTCGCCCAGCTCGAACGGGACTTCGAGACCCACGG
>JAJXTA010000037.1:0-7165 GCA_021784265.1 bacterium
TCACCACACCGCATCGTTTCCCAGGGTAGCCGCTGCGCGGCAACCCTGGGCTAGGCGACACAACCCCCTGCGGGGGTTGTCCCCTGCCCATCCCGAACCCGACGCCGCCCAAGCCCTGACCGCCGCTGGCGCGAAGCGTCTTGGAGTGCGGTTGTCCTCTACCGCTTTCACCCATGCTGCCTACCGGCCGCGGACACAATCACTCGAATCGGAGCACCGTGAACGAGGACGGGGGGAAGCGGTAGGTCACGCCCTCGGGCGACCACCGGCAGGCCCAGGGACGGGTGTGGGGCGTGACCCGGTGCGGATCTGTCGGCGGGTTGAACGCGCGGAGCGGGCCGCTCAACTCCGAGACCGTCGCCTCAGGCCGGGTGGGCGAGAAACCCTGGAGTTGGAGGCGGGCGGCGACGGTGTGAGTCGCGAGGTTAACAACCTCCAGCACCAAGACCTTGCCGTCGGTGGTGCGCTTGGCGGTCACGCTGAGGGAATCGGCTGGCCCGGCGAGGTCGCTTTGAACCCTTAGCGGTGCGTGGTTGCGGGCGATCATCTGGGTCACGTAGTAAGGGGGCTGGGCCCAGACTTGGGACGGGGTCAGGAAGAGCAAGCCTTGATCCCACCCGTTGTCGTTCTGCCCATCGGGTTGGAGGCAGTTGGCCGAGCAGACCACCGGCACCCGGTCGCCGAGCCGCTCCAGCGCGGTGATGGCGTAGGCGTTGGCCAATGCCCTCCGGAGCTGGTGGTTGCCGGCGTTGAGCTCGAAGACCGCCACTTTGAAGCGGGCTCCCGGGTTGATGGTCTCCAAGGCGGTGACGAACGACGGGGCCACCCGCACGGTCCCGAGGTCGCCGGGGTCCTCGGTGCCCAGGTGGATGTCGAACCACACCTCGGCCTGGTGCTCCTTCGCCAGGGCCAGGATCTGCCGATGCGTCGCCAAGCTCGTGATCCCAGAGCAGGCGCCGCTGAAATGATCCGGGTCCGCGATGGGCCGCCCGTAGCAGAAATCGCCGACCACCGGGATGACGGTCGGGTCCTTGGCCCAGATGGCCTCGGCGATCGGCCGGAAGCGCCGCCAGTAGTTCTCGTCCACCCGCTCTTCATTGCCCATCTCCAGGTGCCGCAGGTGGTAGGGCTGCGGGTGCCCGTCCGCAACCCGCCGGCGGCCCCAAAGGCTGTCGGCCGGCCCGTTGACGTATTCGACGAAGTCGGCCAGGTCCTGCGGCGTCTCGTCCAGGTTAAACGCCGGAATGGGCAGGAACCCGGCGGCCTCGCAGAAATTCAAGAAATCGATGATGCCCCAGCCGTTGGAGGCGTACGGATACCAAGTGCCGCGGTAGGGAGGGCGCCGGTCGGGGGGGCCAATCATCTTCTTCCAGCGATACTCGGGGGCGTTGACCATCGAACCGCCGTAGCGCAGGACCGTCAGCCCCTGGGCGATCAACCCTTGGGTGACATCCTTGCGCACGGGCAGACCGCGAAACCGGCCCCAGGGCCCCGGTTGGAGAAAGGCCTGGCCGAGAACGACGGCCCCCGGTTGGCGGAGCGTGACGGCCAGCCGCCCGTGGGGATCGGTAGCGGTGGGGGTGAGGCGGAAGGAGAGCCGTTGCCACTTACCCGCCTCGAGCCGGAGCCGGCGCGTGGCATACCGGCGGCTGCCGTCTCCGCTCTCGAGACCGACCCAGACCGGGGTGGGCGCGTCGGCACGGGCCCAGAGAAAGCCCTCGTACGGTTTGCCGGCCACGAAGGACATCCCCCAGCGGTTGAGCCCAGCGTTCTCGAGCCCCACCTCGCCCGTGCCACCCGTGAAGCTCATCGCCTGGCTCTGCCGCCCCGTAAAGACCCGGGTCGTCTCCAAGGCGAAGCGGCCCGTGGCGGAGCCGCGTCGCATCGGCCGCCACATCCGGCTAACAGCACCCGTGTCCGCCGCCGCCGGGCGGAACGGCAGGTCGCGCCGCGGTCCGCCGGCCTCGACCCAGAGACGGCGGAAGCGGGCCGGCCTGCGCCAGGGGCGAACCCCTACTTGGCCGGAGACCAAGGGATGGTCCGTGTCCTCGTAACGGACCACCGGCCGGCCGTCCACCTCGACGGCCAAGGCCCGCTCCGTGAGGCGGACGACGAGGTGGATCCACTGGCCGGTCGGCACGCTGCAAGGTGTGTCGCTGAGGTGCTCCCAGTTCTGGCGGTGTCGCCCCAGCACCAGCACCTTCCGCTGCGCGTCCAAGGAGACCTCATACCCGCTGAACCGGTCCGCGCCCACGGCCGGCGCACTCACTTTAACGATCAGCCCGGCGTTGCCGGGGCTCCGGTCGGCCAGCCAAACCTCGACCCCGACGGCGCCGGTGGCGAAGGCTGGGGTCGCGCTGATCAGCTTGGGCCCATCGTCGCCGTCGGCCAGGAGCACGCCGTCGGTCACCGCCCAATCGCCGCCGTAGGCTTGGAAGCCGGCAGGCGGCGTGGACTGAGGCGGCTCTTGAAAACTCTCACCATACACCATCTGGCTGTAGAGGCCGCCATAGACCTCGTGGTTCACGTCCTCGAGACAGGCGCCGGTCATGGTGCGCGAGATCGAATCAAGGACCCGGTCCGCAGCCACGCGGATGACGGTTTCCTGGGCGTCCAGTGGGCCGGCCAACGCCAGCACGGCCGCCAGCAGCGGGCCGGCGCCGCGCCGCGTCGCGCGGCGAGGGAACCGCCAGGCGGAGAGAGAGAGTCGGCAACGTGGCTTGGGCATGAGTGGGAGCGGGGACGGGAAGGGAGGATCAAGGGCCGGTCTTGCGGCGGGTGGTATGGGCCGGAATCCAGTAGCCGAGCGAGGCCAGAACCGCACTGCTGGCGGTCACCACCGGCATCTCGAGGAGGGTAACGCCGAAGCCGCCGCCCCAGCCCCCTCCGGTTGGGGGCTTGGACAACTCCATGTTGGATGTGTTAGCCTGCATCGACAAGGCGCGCCGCGCCGGGCTGGGTTTGCTTGGCGCCTTGATACGTCGCGCCACCACGATGGCCAAGCCAAATCACATCGAACTCGGCAACCACGAGCGACTCCCGATCCTCTATGAGGATCGCGCCGCGCTGGCCATTGACAAACCGCCGGGCTGGATGCTCGTGCCCGTCTCCTGGCAAGACACCCCGCATAACCTCCAGGCGGCCCTCCTGTCCAGCCTCCAGACCGGCGCCTTCTGGGCGCGCTCGCGGCACCTGAAGTTCCTGCGCTACGTGCATCGGTTGGACGCCGAGACCAGCGGCGTCCTGCTCCTGGCCAAGAGCCACGGAGCGCTCGAGTCCCTGAGCGCGTTGTTCGAGGCGCGCCGGGTCGAAAAGGTCTATCTGGCGGTGGTCCACGGCGTACCTTCCGCGGCCGCCTGGGTCTGCCGCTTGGCCATTGCTCCAGACCCCCGCCAGACCGGCAGGATGCGGACCGTGGCGCACGGGGGGAAAGAGGCGGAAACGGCCTTCCGTGTCCTGGAGACCGTGTCGGTCGCCAACGCCCATCCGCGCACCCTGATCGAGGCCCGCCCCTGGACCGGGCGGACGCATCAGATCCGCCTCCACCTCGCCGCCGCCGGCCACCCCGTGGTGGGTGATCCGTTGTACGGCCCAGCGGGGCCCAGCCCGGCGAGCGCGGCAAGCCCGTCCGTCGAGGGTCAGCGCCCAGCGGGATCCGCGCGAGCGATGGGCGGCCTGGGCCTCCGGGCGGTGAGCTTGGACTACCGCGACCCTTTCACCCACCGCCCGGTTCGCATCCAGGCGCCAGCGGACCGTTTCCTGCGCGACTACGGTTTCCGCCCCCTCACGACCGCGGGGTGTTTGGCGTGCTCCCCAGACGCCTAGCGGCGGGACCCTCTCCATCGGCACATGCGCACCATCTATTTTGACCATAACGCCACTACGCCGCTGGACCCCGCGGTGCGCGAGGCGATGATGGGAGCGTTGGGGGAGACCTTCGGCAACCCCTCCAGCATTCATCATGTGGGACGCCGTGCCCGGGTGCTCTTGGATGAGGCGCGGGAGCGTGTCGCCCGGGTCTGGGGCTGCAGGCCCAGCGAGGTGATCTTCACCAGCGGCGGCACTGAAAGCGTTAATCTGGCCATCTTCGGCACGGCCAGGCGGCTCCGTGGCCAAGGGCGGCATCTGGTGACGTCGGCGGTGGAACATCACGCCGTTCTGCATCCCCTGCGGTCCCTGGCGGAGCACGAGGGGTTTGCGGTGACCCATGTCCCGGTCGATTCCAATGGGCGCGTGGATCCCGCCGATGTGCGGCGCGCGCTACGCCCGGACACAATCCTTGTGTCGGTGATGGCTGCAAACAACGAGGTCGGCACGATTCAGCCGGTGGCGGAGATAGGCCGGATTTGCGCGGAAGCGGGCGTGCTTTTTCACACCGACGCGGTGCAATGGTTTGGGAAAGAACCATTTACATCGGTTCGCGAGCTCCAGGCCGACTTGGTATCGCTCTGCGCTCACAAGTTTCATGGCCCTAAGGGAGCCGGTGTCTTATTCCTGCGCTCGCCTTTGCGTCTCGACCCTCTCCTGCTGGGCGGCGCTCATGAGGCCGAGCAACGGGCGGGGACCGAAAACCTAGCGGCAGTCCTCGGCCTGGCCACAGCGATGGAACGCTTTCTTAAGCCTCCGGTTTTCGGTGTGCCTGAGGTGAGGCACTGGACACGGATGCTGGAGGAGGCGCTGCTGGGCATCGCCGGGGTCTTCGTCCATGCCCGCGGCTCGACCCAGGGGCAGCGGCTATGCAATACCGTCGCCTTCAGCGTGGAGCACTGCGACAGTGTCGCGCTCCTGGCGAGTCTGGACCTGGAGGGCATCTGCGCCTCGGGCGGGGCCGCCTGCTCGAGCGGGCTTTTGACCCCGTCCCATGTGCTCTTGGCCATGGGCGTCCCTCCGCCTCTGGCTACCTCACTGATCCGCTTTTCTTTGGGCCGGGACTCGACTGCGGCGGAGGTCCGCCTGGTGACGGACGCCTTGCCCTCGATCATCCGCCGCGTCCAACAGAGCGGGGCCCACCGTTGAGCACGCTGCCGACAACCTGTGAACAGCCCCTGGGGCTTGGTGGATAAGCACCAAGGGACCGACTTATCCCACGCCCCTGCCAAAGCTATTCACCAGGCAAAAACGACGCAACTCCTTGCGCCAACCTTGACAACACCGGCCCTTTCCCTTATTCACCACCCTTAATAAGAAACTTCGTTAGCCCGGAAGAGAGTACCGTAAGCTGCCATGAAACTGACCATCGCCAAGGAGCAGATCACCAACGGTCTGCAAGCAGTGCAGAATATTGTCGGAACGCGGACCACGCTCCCCATCCTGTCGAATGTGCTTCTACGCGCCTCGGGCGAACAGGTGGAACTGACGGCGACGGACTTGGATGTGACGATTTCCTGCGGGGTGCCGGCGCGCGTCGAGCGGCCCGGAGCGATCACGCTGCCGGTCAAACGCCTCTTCAGCATTGTGCGGGAGCTGAGCGCGCTGGAGCTGGAACTTGAGGTTGATGATAAGAACCAGTGCAGCATCCGGGCGGGCGGGTCTTTCTTCAAGGTCTATGGGCTGCCCGCCGAGGATTTCCCGCCACCGGCCAAGCTGGGCGAGCGGCCGCCCGTGACCTTGCCGCAGGCGAAGGTGCGGGCGATGCTGCGCAAGACCTCGTTCGCGGTCTCGAGTGATGAGACGCGCTACGTCTTAAACGGCATCTTCGTCAGCCTCAAAGAGCACAAACTGACGATGGTGGCCACCGATGGCCGACGGCTGGCCCTTACCGATGAGGAAGTCGATGCCACCGTGGAGAGCCAAGCGGAGGTCATCGTGCCCACGAAGACCATCACCGAGCTCAACCGCCTGCTTCAGGATAAGGGCGAGGTGCAGATGGCCTTTGGCGAGAACCAGGGCTGGTTCCGCCTCTTGAACGAGAAGGGTGATCCGATCCTGGTTGTAAGTAAACTTGTGGATGGCGCTTACCCAAATTACCGCCAAGTGATCCCAGCCGAGTCGCGGGAGCGAGTCTCTTTGCCCCGCGAGGAGTTGCTCCAGGCCCTGCGGCGAGCCGAGATCATGACCAGCGACAAGAACAACTCCGTCAAGCTGAGCTTTAGCCGGAACAACTTGGCCATCACGGCCAATACACCGGAGGTCGGCGAGGTGCGCGAGAGCATGGCGCTCAACTACAAGGGGGCGGACTTGGCGGTGGCGTTTAACCCGGTCTTCCTCCTGGACGCCTTGAAAGCGCTTGATAACGACGAGGTTTTCCTCGAGCTGACGGATGAACTCAGCCCCGGGGTGCTCAAGATCAACGGACCGTTCCTCTACGTCATCATGCCCATGCGCATGAATTAGCTCGCCTCCGCCACAACCTTGGCTGTCAGCGGCGGCCCAGCCGCGGCAGGCCAGTCCATCGCGGTAGGCGGGAACACGCTGGCCGGGGGCGGGGCGGAGCGCTTGACACAGAGCCAGCTAATCGTTTAGATTAGCCGTCGTCCGTGGTCGCCGTGACGCGTAATCTATGAATATGTTCCTCCTCCTCGGCCTTAGCGTGGCCCTCCTGGGCTGGGCGGCCGAAACCGCCGCCGCCCAGGCCGCTGACCTCCAGCCCGGCGATGCCGCGCCCAACTTCACCTTGCCTGGCAGCGACGGACACACCTACCGCCTGAGCGATTTCAAAGGCAAGCAGGCCGTGGTCCTGGCTTGGTTCCCGAAAGCCTTTACCGGTGGGTGAACGGCGGAATGCAAGTCACTCCGTGCGAGTGGCGAGGCGATTCGGCGGTTCCAGGTAGCCTATTTCACGGCGAGCTGCGACCCTATGGAGGGTGACCACGGCAACAAGGCTTTTGCCGAGTCCCTCGGCTTGGATTACCCGATCCTGAGCGATCCTGAACGCAAAGTGGCGCGGGCCTATGGCGTCGTCAGCGGTGACCGGAAGAATGCTTCCCGGTGGACGTTTTATATTGGCAAAGATGGCAAGATCCTCTTCATCGATAAGGGGGTCAAGCCTGGCTCGCACGGGGAGGAAGTTGCAGCCAAGTTAAAGGCCCTGGGCGTGCCGAGCCGCTAGCCGAGCAGAGCGATTGGCTGGTTCCGCGCACCGGGGCCCGCCCGCCGGTTTCGTGTCCCGCCCCGGCCTGCGAGCACCGCCGTGCCGCCTCAGGCCAAGGACAGATGGGGGCTGGTG
>JAJXTA010000037.1:7175-11013 GCA_021784265.1 bacterium
CGCCCTGCCACTCGGCCAGGCGAACCCAAGATCCACCGACTGCGCCGAGCCGCGGGGCAACCGTGCCCGAGCGCGGCGTGGACGCGCTTACTTCCTTGACTTTTCCGTTGGAATCGGCTTATCTAGGCGCCGCTTTGACGGTAATTGGTTGATTTTCTGATGTAACCACGCGCGTGGGCCCGCGCCGGGGCGAGCCGTGCTCGCGGAAGCCGGGCCCCGAGGTCGGGGTACGCGGTTGGCGGTTTCAGGGGAACGAGGATCACATTCACGCCAGCAATCAACGGCACCAGCGGTCAAACCAAGTCTCTTACCATGAACATGATGACGGTTGTCAGGTCTCCCAGAAGTCAGAATCCAACCCGCGGCTCTCGACCGCTGCTCGCGCCGTCGCGGTCGTCGTGGTGGAAGCCCGGCGGCTGGACGGCCCCACTGCTAGCCGGGCTGGCCCTGGCGGGCCTCAGTTCGACGGCGCGGGCCCTGGACCTGATGCAGTGCCAGGTGCTGGAGCAACAGGCCCTGGTACAGACCAGCCCCAGCGCGCCAGCATTGGCTGGAGCGACCCCGTTCAGCTTCACTGCCCAAGCGAATCCATTGCTCGCCGGCTGGGCTTCCAACTTGGTGGTTACGCCCCCCGGGGGAAGCGGGCACCCGATGACGGCCAATGCGGACGGCAACTTCGTCTTTACGGCGAGCGTGGCGACCGGGGCGCAACTGGCCAGCGCCTATCCGGCCGGCAACTACATGTTTGCCTATCAGGGCAAGGACGATGGGGCTACCAATCAAGCCGTGTCGTTGGCCTCAGGGTCGTTCCCGCCGGCGCCGCAGCTCAGCAATTTCGCGGCGGCACAGGCGATCAATGCCGACAACGACTTCACCGTCCAATGGGCGGCCTGGAGCGGAGCTGGGGCCCAGGACAGCATCCAACTGGCAATCAGTGACAACCAGGGCAGCCAAGTCTTCAGCACCCCGTCCCTGGGCGACACCTCGATGCTGAGCGGCCAGGAGACCTCCGTGCTGATTCCCAGCGGCACGCTGACGGCGGGGACCCCTTACACCGGCACGCTGAGTTTCTATCACCTCACCCCGAGCACCAGCTTCCTGCCCGTGCTCATAGCGGGGTATGTGTCGCAAACCACCTTTGCCCTCACCGCGACGAACGGCTCCTCCACCGGCGGGGGCACCACCAACCCTCCGGCCCTGGCGGCCAGCTTCCCTCTCAACCAAGCCAGCAACGTGGTCGTCGTGACCATGGCGCCCATGATCACCTTCAGCTTCGACCAGCCGATGGCCACCAACCACGCCATCCTCTGGAGCGCCAACATCGCGACCGACAAGTTGACTTACGCCTGGGTCGATCCGACCGTCCTCATGTGCACCTACGCCGGCAGCCTGCTGGCGGGGGCAACGGTCACCTGGGCGTTGAACCCGACGACCACCGACCCGAACAACTTCCGCAGTCAGGCGGGCGTGGCGCTGCCGGTGGGCCAGTACAGCGGGCAGTTCAGTTTGGCGGGCACGCCCGGCGGTACTAACACCCCCTGCGGAAGCACCAATAGCTTCTCCCAAGTTGGTGGATTCACCCTGGGCAAAACCACGATGGAACACCAGACCAACGCCACCACGCTGGTGGCCGACCTGGAGAGCGGGGCGGACTTCATGGCCACGGTGAGCATTACCAACGCCCTCAGCGGCAGTGGTTCGGTGCTCATCCCGCCGGGGCTGCAAGCCAAGGCCCTCCAGTTCTTCGCCGTGCCGGGAGGCCCGCTCGTCGGCACGTTCTTCGATGGCCTGACAAACCAAGCCAATCTGGATGCCGCCTATCCCGTCGGCAACTACCTCTTGAACGTCAGCCTCACCGCCGGCGCGACCAATACCGCCTTGGTCACCCTGCCGGCCTTCGATACCCCGACCCCGATGGTGTTGAATTATGACGCCGGCCAAGCCATCGATCCGACCACCGACTTCACCTTGTCTTGGACCCCCTTTAGCACCGCCACGGGCGCGGATAGCACCAGTCTGAGCATCACGCAGAACGGCCAGCCGGTCTTCCAAGCACCCGACCTCTGTCTGCCGCGCGCCTTGGCGCCCACGGCGGGCTCCGTGGTCATCCCCAAAGGCACGCTGGTCGCCGCCGCAAGCTACGAGGCCACCTTGACCTTCACCCACTTGGTGGCGACGAACCTGGTGCTCCAGCCCCTCGGACTTCGTGGCGCGGCCATGTTCACCCGCACCACGGCGTTCACCCTGGTCACGCTCGGCGGCACGCCGCCCCAGCCCATCCATCTTGGGCCGATCACGGTGACGCCCGACGGCCAAGTTACCCTCCAGGTGACCGGGACGGTGAACAAGCCGTTGACTATCAACAGCTCTGCCGACCTCCGCACGTGGCAAGCGGCACTCACGACCAACCTCACCACTAGTCCCCTGACGGTGACCTTCAAACCTCAGCCGGCGGCGCCCTCGCTCTTTTTCCGCGGCCAACAGTGAGCGAGGGGGCGGTCGCTCGTTCGGGGCCTCGCTACCCACTCCCGCCCGCGCGCGGAGACGGTCCCGGTGCGGGTCGCGGGCGGGGGAGAGAGGAGCGTTGAGCCGCGGAGGGTCAACCCGCCCCGGCGCCGCTTCAGCCGTCCAGGGCCCAGCGGGCTTGACGCAAGACCGCCTGCGGGGACCCCGGCCGCACCTCGTACCACACCGTCAACAGGTCCCCCGCAGGTAGCTCGACGGTGCTGGGGTAACCCAGATCGCCACTGGCGCCATCGCCGGAGAGGATCACCGGCTCGGACCAAGACCGCCCATGATCGTCGCTGAGGCGGGCCTGGTTGCCCAACGGCGGGCGCCGATGGCCGTAGGTCATGAGCAACCGGCCCGAGCGCAGACGCAGGAGGTGGGAGGGCAGACCCCAAACCCCGATCGGGTGCGGGACGGACCAAGTATGCCCGCCATCCCGCGATTCGGACTGGAGGGTTTCGCCGCTATTGGCCGGATTCTCGTTGCGGATATGCACGAGCAGGCGCCGCTCCGCTGTCTCGACCGCGTGGAGTTCATGATACTGCGCGGCTTGGTCGCCGGGGCGTACCGGGATGCCGGCCAGCCACTTCCAGCGCCGCCCGTCGTCCTTGGACACACAGACCCCGGTGCGGTGCTGGCCGGTCCACAGCTCCTTGCCGGCGTAGAGGAGGCGGCCGTCGGCAAGCTGGATGGGGCCGTGGGGGCTGTTGACGACGCTGGGGTAACGTCCGGACCACGTCACGCCGCCGTCGGTCGAGCGAATCATCCATTGGCCCAGGGCGGCGGTCTGTTGGGCTGGGGTGAGACGCTCCCGCGCGGCCCGCCAGGCGGCGAGCCGCTCCGCCGGCCAAGCGCCAGGCTCCCCGGGCTGCCGGGCGGCGGCTTGGGCCAGGACCGACGTGTACGCGAGTGACGTAAAACTGGTGACCAGGAGCGTGCCTTTCACGGTTTGGAGGACGCCAGCGTCCCGATCGTCAATCGGGCTGTCCAGCAGGACCTCGGGCCACGTCCACGTTCGCCCCTGGTCGTGCGAACGCATCAGCTCGACCCGTCCGAACGGGCAGACATGGGCTTGCCGCCCCCCGGAATAGACGAGCAGCAGTTGGCCCTCCCGGCAGCGCGCCAGCGTCGGCCAACCGTGGTAGTACTGCGGCTCGCGGCTGATGATGGTCAGGGAGTGGACGCGGTTGGCCGGGGCTGGCGGCGTCGCTGCCCGCAGGCCCGCGGCCGCGCCGGCGGCAAGCCAGGCGCTCTGCCGACAAAAGTGCCGGCGGCTGACCCGGAGCGCGCCTGGCGGCGCTGCCGCGCTGCCCCCGGCGAGACCGGGTTG
>JAJXTA010000038.1 GCA_021784265.1 bacterium
CGGCAGTCGTTCCCACCGCCGGTTTTCCGTTTTCGCCGAATCGCCCCTCAGGAATTTCAAACCGGCGGTTTTGCCCCGTTTTCACGCCGCCGTCCACAAACGCCGCCTCGCCGTCATCCTCGAGGACGATGACGCCGTCTTGAAGTGGTTCAAGCCGGCGAGGGGCCAGTTCCAGATTTACTACAACAAGGACCAAGCCTACGAACCCGACTTCGTTGTCGAGACGAACAAGGGTCTCCTGTTGTGCGAGCCTAAGCGCGCCGATTACATGACCAACCCCGAAGTCTTGGCCAAGAGAGACGCCGCGCTTGAATGGTGCAAGCACGCCAGCGACCACGCCGCCCAGCACGGCGGCAAGCAATGGCGCTACCTCCTCATCCCCCACGACGCCATCACCGGCAACATGACCCTCGAAGGCTTGGCCTCGCGCTACACCGTTCGCTGAGAACGCGCCGCCTCGCCGGCTTGGCGCCATCCGCCTCGGGCCCCGCCTAGTCCTCCACCGGCACGACGAGGTGGTCCATGATGTAGTCCTTGCGCTCGGGCGTGTTCTTGCCCATGTAAAAGGTGAGGATGCCGGCCGCCTCCGGTTTCGGGGCGAACTCGACCCGGCTCAGGCGCATCGCGTCGCCGATAAACGGCTTGAATTCGGCGGGCGAGATTTCTCCCAAGCCCTTGAAGCGGGTGATCTCCGGCTGGCCGCCCAGGGCGCGGAGGGCTTGCTCCCGCTCGGCGTCGGAGTAGCAGTAGCGGGTCTGCTGCTTGTTGCGCACGCGGAACAACGGGGTCTCCAGCACGTAGAGATGGCCGTCGTGGACCAACTGATCGAAGAAGCGGAAGAAGTAGGTGATAAGGAGGTTGCGGATGTGCAGGCCGTCCACGTCGGCGTCGGTGGCCAGGACGACTTTCTCGTAGCGCAAGCCATCGAGGTTGTCCTCGATGTTCAAGGCCTGCATCAGGTTGTACATCTCGTCGTTCCGGTACACCACGTCCCGCTTGAGGTCCCAGACGTTGAGCGGCTTGCCGCGCAGCACGAAGATCGCCTGGGTGTTCACGTCGCGGCAACTGACAATCGAGCCCGCCGCCGACTGCCCCTCGGTGAGGAAGATCATCGTCCCCTGCCCCTTGCCGCGTTTCTTGTCCAGGTGGAGTTTGGAGTCTTTGAGCTGGGGGATGCGCAGGGTGATGGCCTTGGCGCGTTCGCGGGCCAGCTTCTTGACCTCCAACAACTCCTTGCGCAACTGCCGCGTGTCCTCGGCCTTGGCCAGGATCTGCTGGGCGATCGCCGGGTTGCGGCTGAAGAAATGGAGCAGCTCCTCGCGCACCCGGTTGACGAGGTCGGTGCGGAGTTCGGTGTTGCCGAGTTTGTTCTTGGTCTGGGATTCGAACACCGGGTCTTTGAGGCGGAGGGCGACGGCCCCGACCATCGCCTCCCGGACATCGTCGCCCTCGTATTTGGCGTTGCCGTATTCGTTGACGGCCTTGAGCAGGCCCTCGCGGAAGGCGCTGAGGTGGGTGCCGCCGTCGGAGGTGTATTGGCCGTTGACGAAGGAGTAAAAGGTCTCGCCGTAGCGGCTGTTGCTGTGCGTGAAACAGAACTCGAGGGTCTTGCTGCTGTAATGCAGCGGGGGATAGAGCGGTTCGCTGCCGTCGCCGGCCAGGTCTTCCATCAGCAGGTCCAGCAACCCGAGGCGGGATTGGAAAACCTTGCCGTTATAAACCAGCTTCAGCCCGGGATTAAGATAGCTGTAATGCCGCAGCCGCCACTCGACGTGCTCGGGCTGGAACGCGCTCTCCTTGAAAATCTCCGGGTCCGGCTCGAACCGGATCAGGGTGCCATCGGGTTCCGCGGGGGCCTTGCCCTTCTTTTCGCCCTTGAGTTTGCCTTGTTTGAACGTGGCTTCGACGAACTCGCCCCCGCGATGGCTGCGCACCAGAAAGCCGCGGGAGAGGGCGTTGACGGCCTTGGTCCCCACCCCGTTGAGCCCGACGCTGAACTGGAAGACGTCGTCGTTGTATTTCGCCCCCGTGTTGATCTTCGAGACGCAATCGACCACCTTGCCCAGCGGGATGCCGCGGCCGAAATCGCGCACCGTGACCTCGTTCCCTTCCAGTTGGAGGCGCACCTCCCGCCCGAACCCCATGATGTGCTCGTCGATGGCGTTATCCACCACCTCCTTGAGGAGGATATAACAGCCGTCGTCCCGGTGGGAGCCGTTGCCGATCCGCCCGATGTACATCCCCGTCCGCAGCCGGATATGCTCCAGCGAGGAGAGGGTTTTGATCTTGCTCTCGTCGTAGATGTGCTTGGTGGTGTCGCCCATACTGGGTTGCGTTCGAGCCGTTGACTATGGGCAGGCGCACGCGGGTTGCAACGTGGAAATCCACCGCCAGGCGCCGGGTCATCGGGCGGCGCCGGGGGCGGCCTCGATCACCCGCAGGGCGCATTCGGGGCAGAGCCAACGGTTGAAGGTGATGCCCGTATTGGTTTCCATGTAATCCTCGAGGGGATGCCACTGGCCGGCTTCGTCGCGGATCCGTTTGCAGGAGTGGCAGATGGCCAGCAGCAGGGACGCCCCGACCTCGGCCCCGGGCTCATCGAGGGCCCCCTGGCAGGGAGACGCCGCCGGGGCCGGGGCGAATCCGGCCACGAGCGCCTCCTCCCGCCGGGCGCTCAAGACACGCCGCACTGCCGGACCGAGCTTGGCCAGGTTCCGCTTCAACACGTAATCCGAGGCCCCGTTTTCGAAGGCCTCGATGGCCGTTTCCTCGCCCAACGCCCCGGTCACGAAAATGAAGGGGACGGTCGGGTTTTCCTCGCGCGCCAGGCGCAAGGCGGTAAAGCCGTCAAAGGAGGCCAACCCGTGGTCGGACAGGATCAGGTCCGGCGGGCGGGAGTGGAGTTCGCGCAGGAACTCCTCCCGGCTGGTCACTCGCTGGGTGTGGCAAATCATCCCGGTCTTGTGCAACTCCATCTCGATCAAGGCGGCGTCCGCCAGGGTGTCCTCGATCAGCAAAACGCGCAGTTCGGTCTTCATAATCATGGTGAATACGCTTGATTCAATTCGAGTCTAAGCGCGCCTCCGCCCCCGGGAAATGGGGTGTAACCCTTCCCGGCGGTCTCGCGGGCGTTGGGGGCCGAAGCTGGGAGGGAGACGGAGACGGAGGGGAGAAAACCCCGGCCGGGCGCGGTACCGCTCCGCGGCGCCCGCCTGAATGGCGAAGTCGCGCCCGCGCGGGTGGGACCGACGACCGGGCGGCGGCTACGGGGAAGCGACCGGGCTCACGCCGCGGTCTTTTCCCACCGCATGATGGCCAGGGTCGAGGCCAGGACGACGGCGCTGCCTCCCAGCGCCACGGCGCTGAGGCGCTCGTGCAGGAACCCCGCCGCCAGCAGCACGCCAAAGACCGGCACCAAATAGAGCGAGGCGGAGGCCACCGTCACCGGCAAATGCCGGAGCACGTGGAAAAACAACAGCATCGACGCCCCGTACATGAACAGCGCCAGGAAGGCGAAGGCCAGCCACGACTCCCAATCCAACGCCGCGAGCTGGCTCCAGTGGAAGGGCTCGACCCAGATCAGCAAGGGGAGGCTCGCCGCCGAGGCGGTGAGATAGCTGAAGATGAGGATCTCGACCTCCTGGAACCGCGCGAAGAGGCCCTTGCAATAGACGTTGTAAAACGCCGAGCCCACGCAGCCGGCCAGGATCAGCAGGTTGCCCGTGAGATAAGTGGTGTGCAGAAAGGAGCTCTGCCGCAAGTCCTCGACCGACAGCAGGAAGACCCCCGCCAGCCCCACCAGCAGACAGACCACCCGCAGCCACGTCAACCGTTCCCGCAGCAGCCAGGAGGCCAACACCGCCGAGATCACCGGAATGAACAGGTTCAGGATCGCCCCGTTGGAGGCCAGCGAGAGGTTGATGCCCCAGGTCATCCCAAGCTGGGCCAAGACCTGACCGGCGACCCCGGCGGCCGCGAACCGCCGCCAGTCGGCCCAGGTGAGGCGCCCCCCGCTGGCGGCGCGTCGGGCCCGGATCAGCAATGGCAGCAGCAACAGCGTGGTGACGTAGAAGGGATGAAAGGTGATGGCGATGGGCCCGAGTTGGCGGCCCAAAAACTTCACCGCGGTGCCTTGGCCGGCCCACATGAGATTGGCGAGCGCCAACAGCAGAAAATACCAGAGGAGGCGGGAGCGGGCGCCCGCGGCGACGGGCTCGGGGGCGGCTTGGGGGAGGCTGATGGTTTCCATGTTACGGCGGGTTGAGAACGAGGACGCCATGACGGTCGGCGCCGACCGAACTGCCATCGAAGACGTGCGGGGTGATCTGGCGCAGCTCGGCGTAGCGTTGCACGACCCGGTCGAAGGCGCCGCGGGCGTCCGCCCGGCCCAGCACCGCGACGGTGCCCCCGGCGCCGCCTCCCGTGATCTTGGCGCCGAACAGCCCCTGCGCGGAGCCCTCCTTCCGCACCAACTCGACCAACGTATCGGTGGCTTCGCACCCCAGGCCGCACTCGGTGTAGGCGTAATGCGATTGGTACATCAGGTCGCCCATGAACGGAAAGCCCACCGCGCCCCGGGCCAGCTCCGCGAACAACTGGACCCGGAAATGCTCCTCGACGGCGTAGCGCGTGCAGGCGCGCACCCGGTAGGTGACCTCGGGCCGGACCGGCGTGAACGGGTCCACGTGGACTTGGCCGCCGCGCGAGTACTCGGCCCCGGTGAGGGTTTCGGGCAGGCGCGCCTCATAGCGGGAGCGGAAGAGCGAGGGGGAGATATTGGCGAGGTAGCCCTGCCAGCGCGGATCCTGGTAGCGGGGAATGACGCTGACCGGGTCCCGCTGAACGGCGAGGCCCTCCCAATCGCAGATGAGTTTATAGCCCATAAACGCCCCCGCGCGGGCGGCCTCGTACTCGACCCCCGTGACCATGTGGCTCACCCCGGAGTCCACCGCCCAACAGGCCAGGCCGGGCGGCAGCCGCACCAAGGGCCGGGGCAGGCACGGCTGACACAGCAACGGCAGGATGCACCCCTCGTCCCCCAGCACCACGGCGATCTGGTCCATGATCCCACAGGCCGATTCGGCGATGACATTCTCGACCCATTGACACGCCTCGGCCAGCGCGACCCCCCGCAGGTCCAGGCCATAGGCGGCCGCCGCGGCCTGCATCACCGCTACCTCCAACGCCGCCGAGGAGCTCACCCCTTTGTTCAACGGCACCGTGGATTCGAGGTAAATATTGGCGCCCGAACGGACCTGGGCGGCGAACCGTTGCCTGAGCAGGAAAAACACCCCCACCGCATAGGCCGTCCACCGAATCGCCGGGTCCCGCGCTACCAGGGCGCGCACGGCACTCTCGGAGGTGAGGTCGGCGAAGGGGAACACGACCCGTTCCTTCCAGCCTCGCGCGCCGACCTGGGGATTCCAGAAGACGATGTCGCCATCGGCCCGACGTTGAACGGCGGCCCAGGTGGCTTCGCGGATGGTGGCCTCGAACACCAAGCCGCCCGTGTAATCGACATTGCCGCCCATCAGGTCCAGGCGCCCCGGGGCGCGGCTGCAATGGATCGGGGTCTGGGGGTCGAAAAACCGGCCGGCCCGCCGCAAGGCGGTTACGGTTTCGGGGAAGGGGTGCATGCGAGGGCCTCGATGCTGTCCAGCAGGTAGTTGATCCCCTCCTCGGTGAGCCGGGGGTGGATCGGCAGGCTCACGTACCGCTCATACAGGGCCTCGGCGAGGGGACATTCGCCGGGACCATGTCCCAAGCGGCGATACGCGGTGGTGAGGTGAATGGGCATATAGTGGGACCAGGTCTTGATCCGCCGCCGGGTGTAGAGCTCCCACATGAAGGCCGCTTTGCTGAGGGGGAACTCGGGCGCCAACCGCACACAGTAGATGTGGAAGACATGCCGGCAATGGGCCGGGGTTGCGGGCAGCTTGAGTCCGGGCAGGCGGGCCAGCCGCTGGGAGTAGCGCGCGGCGATGGCGATGCGCCGGGCGTTAAACTCCTCCAGCTTGCCCAGTTGCACCAGCCCCACCGCCGCCTGGATGTCGGTCAGGCGGAAATTGAACCCGACCTCGTCGAAGTCCAGGAACCAATACCGCTGGTTCATCGGGTGGGTGCGCTCGTCGAAGCCCAGGTACTTGCCCTTGGGGTCGTAGCTGCGACAACACAGCGAGCGAAACGAGAGCACTCGCTCGTGGAGGTCGGGGCGGTGCGTCGTCACCATGCCCCCCTCGCCGAGCGTGACCATGTTCTTCTGCTGATGGAAGCTGAAGACGCCCAGATCACCCAGCGTGCCGCTCTTGCGCCCCTTGTAGGTGGCGCCCGGCGCGTGGGCGCAGTCCTCGACCAGGAGCAGCCCGTGCTGCTGAGCCAGCTCGCGCAGCGGGTCCATGTCGCAACAGCACCCGTAGAGGTGGACCAGCAGGATCACCTTGGTCCGCGGCGTGATCTTGCGGGCGACGGCCGCCGGGTCCAGATTCAGCGTTTCCGGATCGACGTCGGCGAACACGACGCGCGCTCCCAGGCAGGCGGCGGCATTGGCGGTGGAAATCCAACTGATTGGGGTGGTAATCACCTCGTCCCCCGGTCCGACCCCGGCGGCCAGCAGGGCTAACTGCAATCCCGCCGTGGCCGAGGAGACCGCCAGGGCGTAAGGGCAGCCGCAGTAGGCGGCAAACTGTTCCTCGAACTGGCGCACCTCGGGCCCGCACGAGGGCGCCGAGGCCCGCAGCACCTCCAGCACCGCCGCCACCTCGTCCTCACCGTAGCGGCCGCCGTGGTTATACTCCAACTCGTGAATGGCTTTGGGTAACTCCATAAAGGGCCCGCTCGATGACTTGGTCGCAGGTCGGCAAGGGGGGTGGCCAGAGTCCGGGCCGGTCGGCACAGAGCAGCCAGTGGTCCCGGCCGCGGGGGGCGCGGCCCGGGCCGGGGTCGGTTTGCGGCACCACCCGCGCCGGTGGGTAGCCCAAGGCCCGGGCCACTTGGCCCGCCAGCTCATACCGTGACCGGCTCTCGCGAGCCCCCAGATGAAATAGTCCACCCGCGTCCCCACGGGCGGCCAGGGTGATCAGGCCTTCGCTGAGCGTCTGGACATCAATCGGATTGCGATACTCCTCGGCGGGAACCGCTACCGTCCGCCCGGCGGCGAACGCCGCCACCCATTTGTCCAAGAGCGAATTCGTGCCGGGCTGCCGCGCGCGTCCCAGAACCAGCGACGACCGCACGATCGCGGCGGAGGGGAGGTGGTGCTGGACCCACTTTTCCGCCTCGGCTTTGGTGCGCCCGTAGTGGCCAATCGGTGTTGGCGGATCACTCTCCCGATACCCATGTCGGGTGCCGTCGAACACCGCCCCCGTCGAGACGAAGACCAGCCGCGTGTTCAGCCGCGCGCAGGCCTCAGCCACCCGCTGGGCGCCAACGACGTTGATCGACCAGGCCAGCGCCGGCTCGCGCTCGCACCGGTCGATGTCCGACATCGCCGCTAACAACACCACGCAATCTGGCCGCAGCGTGGCGAAGGCCCGGTCGAAGGCGGTGGCGTCTGTGAGCTCGATCCGTGCCGTCAAGACCGTGAACGCACCCGCGGCGGCGGCCACGAGGTGCTGCCCGACGAAACCGGACGCCCCGATCACCCACAGCCGGGGCGGACCCGCCGCGGTGAGGGCGGCGGCGCCTGGACCCGGGCGGACGGCCCGGACTCCCCCCTCCTTCCCTCCAGCCTCGTCAGCCTCGCCGCGGGGGGGCCGCTGGTCGGGGCGAACGGGTTCGCCTGGCTTGCCAGGTTTCACGGAAGGCTGGGTCAGCGTCACGGGGGATGCGAGCCGCGGGGCGCGGGTTCAGTTGCCCCACTCCGGGAATGCGGTCAGCGCATCCACGAAGTTGTGCAGTTTGTCCGTGTGGGCGTCCTCCTGCCAGCCGCCGCGCCCGGCGCCCTTCCAAATGCCGTCATAGGGGCAGCCATCGTCGTTGATGGCGTAGAGGCAGTAGTTGAGGGTCTGGTAGGCCACGCCCTTGTACTCGAGGTCGCCGGTGGCCTTGGTGTAGAGCGCCAGCACCGCGCCGTAGGTGGAGGCGATGCCGCCCCACGGGTGGCGATCGGTATCCTGCTCGCCGCAGACGAAGATGCCGCTTTGTAGATGGGTGAAGTTGGCGTTCACGAACTCGATCAGGGCCTTGGCGTCTTGCCGCCAATCGGGGTCCAACTTCTCCTTTCGTTCGAGGAGATAACGAGCCAGGTTCAACGGCGCCCAGGCGGTGCGGTTGGTCAACACGCGCTGGTCCTCAAAGAACTGGAACCAGAGCTGCTGGCCCTTGGCCAAGTCGGGAAGCTGCTTGGCCTTGATCCAGGTCCAAAGCTTGTCGCGGGGCGTTTGGAACTCGGGCTGGCCGTGCTCGAGGAGCCAATCGAAGAGGCGGAGGTTATAGGCCATATTGCCGGAGACCTCGCCCCGAGCCACGCCGGTCCGATAATCCACCCGGAACGGCCAGGGAGTCTGGGTCGCCGTCCCCGCCCGCATGTTGCGGGCCAGGACGCGGGCATTCTGCACGGCCTGCTGGAGATAACGCTCCTCCCGCGTCGCCTCGTACAGGCGCGCCAGGGCGTAGCCGGCCACCCCGCCCTTGTCGGGTTGAATTTCGTAGGGCCGGTCGTCCTGCGACCCGCAGTCGGGGGGTTGGGGACACCGCGACCGCCAGCCGGTGGAGCGGGAGAAACGAGGATAGAGGCCGGTGTCCGGCGTCAGAGCTTCCTTGACGAGGTAATCGCCCATCGAGCGCGCCATCTGGAGCAGGCGCGGGTCCTTTTGGCCCGTGGCGTCGAAGTACTTCAGGTAGGAGATGATCCCCATGCCGTTCTGCATGGCGGGGATGAAGGAGGGCCGGCTGGCAATGGGCCGGTAGTTGCCGTCCATGAAGGTCATCTGCACGAACTGCGGGTAGCCCTGGTCCATCGGGCAGCGCAGGTACCAGCCGACCTCGCGGGCCAAGGCATCGTTCCAGCTCGTCCACGGGCGGAGGAAACCGTGGTCGTCATAGACGGCCGGGTGGTTGCCGATGGTTTGGCCCCAGCCCGGGACGGCCGAGCCGCCGGCCAGCAGGAGTAACAGCAGATAACGCATAAATCAGAATGAGTCGGCGACCAGCACCCGCACCTGTTGCTTCAGCCGGGCCAAGACCGCCGGTTTAACCCCACTGTCAGTGATCACCAGATCCACCTCCTTGAGCGGGCACAGGACGTAAAGGGCCTCGTCCCCGATCTTGCTGCTGTCCAGCACCAGAATCCGCTCGGCGCCGGCCCCCAACAAGGTCCGCGGCCATTCCGCGTCGAACGCCATTACCCCGCGCTCGAAGGAGAGCGCGGCCGCCCCAAAGAACACCTTGTTGGCCCGCACTTTGGTCAACCCCTCGCTCACGCCCGCTCCCACCAGATCATGACTGCTTCGCCGGTACTGCCCGCCGGTCAGCTCGACTCGAATGGAATCGCCCCCGCGCAGCTCCTCCAGGGCCGCCACCGAGAAGGTGATTACCACCAGATTGCGATGCGTCCGCAGGTTCCGCGCGATGCAGAGCGTCGTCGTCCCGGAGTCCAGCACGATGGCCTCCCCTTCCTTGACCAGGCCCGCCGCCGCCCGCCCGATGCGGCTCTTGGCGTCGCCCATCTTCTGCAAGCGCTCGGCGAAGGTCTTCTCGAAGGCGACCGAGTGGGCCAGCCGGGCGCCGCCGGGAACCCGGATCACCTGGCCCGTGGCCACCAACCGCTCGATGTCGCGCCGGATCGTCATCTCCGACACGTCGAAGCGCGCGGCCATATCCGTAACCGAGGCGGTCATCTGCTCGCGCAAGAGGCGCAAAATGTCCTCGCCGCGGGAGCGGCCGGCCCGGCCGGCCCGTTTGGTTGGGGTGTTCGTCACTGTGACTTTTTAACAACTTACCGGGTTTCCAGTGGGCGAGTAAAGAACTTCCCGCAGCCGGAGGTGAGAAAAACGTCCGCGGGCCGGGGCCACACCCGCCGTCGGAGTCGTGCGCCAACTTCGTGATTCGGCCGCCACCCACGGGGAGTGGGAGGAGCCGGTCCCGGGCCGCATCGGGGAGACGCTGAGAGCGGCGCCTTTTCGGGCTGACGAGCGGCGATGGCTGTTGTCCTTTCACACGCACGATGTTCCATCAGGACGTTCAGTGCCGGTGCCGGCCGTGCCCCGGGCCGTCGGCCCGGCGGGGCCACTCACTCCCCCCGCGCGCGGGCGCGCCACCCCTGAAGGCCACGCGCCTGCCGCCAATTCGCTATGCCGAACCCGACCAATCCCTCCCTCACCCGGCGCGGTTTCCTCCGGACCAGCGCCGGAAGCGCCGCCAGCTTGTGCAGTGGCCGGCCGGCGGGCCTTTGTCGCGGGCGAGCGACCGCCAGGGAGCGCCGGCATCGCTGCCGGCGAGCGAGCGAACCAGCGAGCGGTTTCATCGTGCAAACCGGTGCCGGCATGGATGCCGGCGCTCCCAGGGATGTCGGCGCTCCCATCCCACCCGCTCAGTCCAGTCCACGAAGGGGGTGGGGTCTTTGTCGGGACCTTCCCGGCGTCCGATGCGATCTGCCAGGATTCGATATTCCTCCAGGATGCCGACGGCCATAGCCAGACGGCATTTGCGTCGCGCCAGGAGCACAAAGCAGCGACGATCCTCGCTCCTGGGCCAGAACGCCGCCGCGACCACGACGTTCGTGTCCACGACGATGGTCACGCCTTGCGCCGCCGCTGTTCAGCCCGGTATTGCTTGATCTCGTCCTGGATGTGAGCCTCGTCTTCGACGGTTATGGGCCGCGTCTTGCGTCCCTGGTCGAGCAGA
>JAJXTA010000039.1 GCA_021784265.1 bacterium
GTTCCAATTCGGATAGGCGAGCTTGTCCCGGTTGTCGTTGACATACATGTGGGTGGCCAGGCCGAGCTGCTTGTTGTTGTTGACGCACTGCATGCGCAGCCCCCGTTCTTTGGCCGCGGCCAAGGCGGGCAGCAACAGGCCCGCCAGAATCGCGATGATGGCGATCACCACCAAGAGTTCGATGAGCGTGAACCCGGGCGCGCGGCCTCCCGCCGGCATAGCTATCTCATTATCAGTGCGATGATTCATGTGCATAAACACCTGCCCACGCGCGGCCGCGTCACGGCGGGCCGCTCCGGGCACGGGTCCAGCCTACCCTGGTGCCCCAGGTCTGGCAACGCCGCCAACCACCGTTGCTAGGCGTGAGGATCACGACCGGCAAGCGGCGCAGCCGGGGGTGATTCCGAAAGCGTCGGAGCACCTCCAGGCCGTCCACCTTCGGCAGTTTCAGGTCCACCAGGGTGACCGCCGGAATCGGCGGCGCTTGGGGGTCCACCGCGCCGACCCGCACGAGGTGCTCCCAAGCCTCGACGCCGTCGCGGGCCACGATCACCTCGTTGGCGATGTGGTTCTTCCCGAGGGCACGGAGCGTGAGTTGCGTCTCCTCAGGACTGTCCTCGACCAACAAAATCGGTTTCTCACTCATAATCATAGGGGCGACGCGGCCGGGATTCTCTCGCGCCTGCCTGGCTCATTGGCCACCCCGTTCCGCCGCCGGGGCCGCGCGGTGTTCTCTCGGGTCGCGGGGCCCGGGGGTGGGCCAAACCAATCCCGCCGATCCCCCCAATTCCGCCGCGATTTTGGGCTTGCCTTTTTCGCCCCGTTCGGTTATACGGTCACGCCAATGAACGCGTCAACCACCAGCGAGCTTTTGGGGGAGAAGGCGGTCGCTACCGCTCCGATCATCATCGACCTCGGCAAACTAAGCCGCAAAAAGGTCAAGCAACTCAAGAAAGGCAAGGGGCCGTACAGCGCCGAGGTGGCGCCCGCGGTAGCGCAAGTGAAAGCCAATCTGGGCAGCGAGGCGGCCGGCAAGGAGATCGTTCCCGTAGTGGTCCTCTACCAGAAGAAGCCGAAGAAGCGGAAGCTGCCGATGCTCAATTTGCTGTCCTGACACCTGTGGTTAACCAATGGAGAGCCTATGGCTAAACAACCGACAACCGCCGATATGAACCCTACCGCCGCATCCAGTGAGGCCGCCGCGCCCGTCGTCGTGGAAACCAAGAAGAAGAAGAAAAAGAAGTACTCCAACCCCTTGCTGCGCGCGGTGCAGGAGTACGAGGGGGCGCTGACCAAGAGCACGCGCAAGGTGACCAAAGCCGTGCGTGAGGCCCTGGACGAGTACGACGCCCGCCGGGACGAGTCCCGCGACAAGAAGAAGGACGGCGCCGTGCGCGACTTCGTCCGTAACCAGAGCAAAGCCCTCCGCAAGGGTTTGCCCGTGCTGGCGGAGGCCCCGGCCGATTTCCTCGATGCCGTGGCCGACATGAAGGCCGTGCGGCGGGTCATCGGCAAATAGCTTTCACTTCGCGGTATCGACGGCCCGTGCCGCGGGCGTCGCAGCCGCCGCCCGGCGTGGCGGCTGCGCCCCGGTTAGGAGTGCCGCCGGAGGCCGTCTGGGATGAGTGTCATTTACGTTTTCCCGGGCCAGGGATCACAACAACGTGGGATGGGGAAAGGGCTCTTCGAGCGCTTTCCGGAGCTGGTGGGCGAAGCCGACGCGCAGGTGGGCTATTCGCTAGCTAAGCTCTGCTTGGACGACCCCGAGGAGCAACTGGGCCAAACGCAATTCACCCAGCCAGCCCTCTATGTCGTTAATGCGCTTACCCACCTTGCCCGGCTCCAAGACGGGCAACCTCCGCCCGACTTCCTGGCCGGCCATTCCCTGGGAGAGTACAACGCCCTGTTCGCCGCGCAGGTGTTCGACTTTCGCACGGGGCTGGCGTTGGTGCGGAAGCGCGGGGAGCTGATGGCCCAAGTTCAGGGCGGGGCGATGGCGGCCATCCTCGGGCTGACGCCGGAACGGGTGGCGGACCTGTTGCGCAACTTCGCGTTCGAGACCATCGACGTGGCCAACTACAACAGCGACCGCCAGACGGTGATCGCCGGGCCCGCCGCCGACGTCAACGAGGTCGTCCCCATCTTCGAAGAAGCCGGGGCCCGAGCGATTCGCCTCAAGGTCAGCGGGGCGTTCCATTCGCGGATGATGCGGCCGGTCGCGGAGCAGTTTCGCGCCTTCCTAGCCGCGGTGGCCTTCGCCCCCCCGAAGGCGCCGGTCATCGCGAACGTGACCGCCCAACCTTACGCGGCGGAGAGCGTGGCGGAGCTGCTCGCCCGGCAACTGGCCAGCCCGGTGCAATGGACCGAGACGGTTCGTTTCCTCCTCCGCCAGCCGGAGCCGCAGTTTGAGGAGGTGGGTCCCGGGAAGGTGTTGACCGGGTTGATCCGCCAGATTCGGGCGCAAGACAACCCCGCGGCTGGCCCCAAGTAAACAGCGCGTGAGGGGATCGGGTTTTGGCGCTGGGTTTCGCCCGCGGCCAGCGGCCCCTGGTTGTGCTCGGGTGGCCGCTGAGGACGCCGAGGCCGAGCATCCCCCGAGCCAGCCGCCATGCGCGCCGTTACTTTTCTCCATTTTTTCCTTTATTTTACTCTCCCCTTGTGCTAAGAAATTTCCTTGGCGGAAGCGGACCGTGCCAAGAAGAAGCGGCGGTGAGGCCGACTTGGGTCGAGGTGGCACGGCCCCGACGTGGTGTGTCCAACGACGGGCTTATTGACGGCATTTCATGCGGCTGGAACCCATCCAATGCAATCATGCGGCGGCAGCCATCTCCCGAAGGCGCGCGGTTTTGAGCAAAACCAATCGCCGGGGTTGGCCGGGCTTATATACTACTCTCGCTTCCGCCCGGGCCAGGGCGGTTGACTCCCACAGTCCGGGCCGCCCCACTTGCTCCGCTCCCTCATCGGCCTAGGCGACGATCCACCTCCGCTCCCCGCGTGACTCGCACGGCCCTCGCCGCTCCCTCCCATGCCCGCACCCCCCAACGCGACCGCCCCCCGCGCCAAGGAGCGTGCCGGCCCGGAGATCGCCGTCGTCGGCCTGAGCTGTCGCCTGCCGGGCGCGGCTGATTACCACCAGTTCTGGCGCAACCTCGCCGGCGGAGTTAACTCCATCCGCGAGGTGCCTCCGGAGCGATGGGACCCCGCGGTCTTCTATTCCCCCGACCCGGCGTCGCCCGACAAGAGCATTAGCAAATGGGGCGGGCTGCTGGAGGGAATTGACCGATTCGACCGGCGCTTCTTTCGCATCTCGCCGCGGGAGGCCGAGAGCATGGACCCCCAGCAACGGCTCTTGCTGGAGGAGACCTGGCATTGCCTGGAGGACGCCGGCCTCACGCCGACGAGCCTGGGCCAACCGCGCACGGCGGTGTTCGTCGGGCTGATGACGACCGACCACTACCAGGACGTGCTGCTCCCGGGCGTCCCGGTGGACAGCCATTCCTGCTCCGGAGCTTACGGTTGTCTCCTGGCCAACCGCGTTTCTCACTTCCTGGGCTTGCGCGGCCCCAGCGTCACGGTGGATGCCGCGTGCGCCTCGTCGCTGGTGGCACTGCACCAAGCCCGGCGCGCACTCCTGGCCGGCGAGAGCGACTACGCGTTGGTGGCGGCCGTGAACCTCAATTTCAATCCCTGGAAGTACATCTCCTTTTCCAAAGCCCGGATGCTCAGTCCCACCGGGCAATGCCGAGCTTTCGATCGGGCGGCCGACGGTTACGTCCCGGGCGAGGGGGTGGCGGTCCTGTTGCTCCAGCCGTTGGCCCAAGCGCGAGCCGCCGGGGCGCACATCTACGGGCTCCTCAAGGGGAGCGCCATCAATCACGGGGGTCACGCGGTCTCCCTCACCGCCCCGCGCGTCGAGGCGCAGCAGGCGGTGCTGGAGGCGGCCTACGCCAGTGCCGGCATCAGTCCGCGCACCCTTTCCTATCTTGAAGCCCACGGCACCGGGACCTCCCTGGGCGACCCGATCGAAATCGAGGCCCTGACCCGCGCCTTCCGTCAACAGACCCCGGAGGTCGGCTTCTGCCACATCGGTTCGGTCAAGACCAACATCGGGCATCTGGAGGCGGCGGCCGGTCTGGCCGGCGTGATCAAGGTGTTGCTGATGATGCGCCACGGCACGGTCGCCCCGACCCTGAACCTCCGCGCGGTGAACCCGCTGATCGATTTCGACCGCTCGCCCTTCGTGCCGGCACTCAGCGCCCAGCCGTGGACGCCACCCACCGGACACCCCAGGCGTGCCGGGGTCAGTTCCTTCGGCTTCGGCGGGGTAAACGCCCACGTCGTGCTCGAGGAGTATCGCCCCGCGGTGGATAGCCGGCACGGGAGAGCACCCCACCCGCCTCGAGGAACGGCCGCCTTCGTCCTTTCCGCAAATAGTGCACCGGCGCTGGCAGGCTTAATCCACACCTGGGCCACCTACGGCGCCTCCGAGGGATTTCAGCACCAGGACCTGGAGGCCGTCTGCCGGACGCTCCAGGAAGGCCGTCCGGCGCTCGAGCATCGGTTCGGCGTCTGCGTTCAGAACAAGGCTGAACTCGCGCACCGCCTGGCCGCGGCCCTCGCCGCCCACCCGCTCTCGGGGCCAAACCCCGAAACCGGCGCCAGCCCACCAGAAAGCGCCGGCGGCTGGTTGTGGCGCTGCGGGACACCCGAGCCCGCATCCGCCCCGGCCGCGCTCCGCCTCCTAAAGCAGGGCCCGGGCTCCGACCAGTTTGTGCGGGCTTGGTGCGGCGTCCACGGGCTCGAGCCGCGCCCGCAAGCCCTGGACGCCCTGTTGCGTTCGGGACGCTCGGCGCGACGGGCCCTCGAGTTCGGGCTGCAATGGAGCTGGGCCCAGACCCTGATGGCGATCACCGCCCCACCAGACGTTCTGGTGGGCGAAGGTCCCGGCGAGTGGACCGCGCTGGCCCTGAGCGGCGTGCTTTCCTTGGAGGATTGCCTCGGCGGCCTGTTGAAGCTGCGAACCACCCCGCAGGACGGTCTCCGTCGGCCCCAAACCGCGGTGCGGACGCCTTCGTTCGCCCAGGCTGTCCAGCCGCTGGCGGCGGACCTCACCACCCTCCAGCGCTTGCTGGCCACGCTGACTGTGGACGACCCTTTCCTCGACCAGCTCTTCGCCCAAACTCGCGCCCTCGCGGAAAACCAGCATACCTTCCGCCGTTTCTTAGAGGAATGGGACCCGGCGCTGAAACAACACGGGCTCGAGGTCCCCCACTGGTTGACCCACGCGACGCACGGCGCCCCGCGCGTGAAGTCGGCGGACGGAACTCCCCACCTGCTGGCCCTAGTGGCCCTTACGGCCCTGCGCAAGCTCAACCGCAAATGGGGCCTGACCGACCAGCTCGCGCGCCACCACCAGGGCTTGAGCGACTTGGCCGACCTAATCGTCGAGGGCGCGCTTGAGCCGGCGCAAGCCCTCGCCCTGTGGCGCGCGGACCCGGCGCTCCCGCAAACGTTCGCGGTGTCACTCGCCCAGCGACTCCAGCGGGACCGCACCCATTTTGCCCAGAACCTCTTTTACCAGGCCCTTCGGACTGCGCCTGTGGAACCCGCTCCAACCGGGGCTTGGTTGGAAGGCGTCGGCCGAGGGACGCTTGAGACGATCACGGCCAGCGGGCGATGCGTGTTGGACCTGGGAACGGCTCGCAGCCCCATCGACGCCGCGCGCGCCGTGATTCACGCACCCGCCCCCTCCCGCACGCGCGCTGGCCTGGCCGAAATCGCGGTGCACGTCTGGCTGAGCGGGCGGCCCGTTCGCTGGGCGGCGTTAAGCGAGGGCCGCCGGTTCAGGCGTGTCAGCCTGCCAACCTATCCCTTCGAGCCCACCTCCGTCCCGCGTCCCCGGCCAGGCCCGGCACCGGCGATGGCGCCACCGGCCACCACCGGCCAACCCGCACTGACCGACCCCAGCGACGAACGGACGCCCTTGCTCCATCGCACCCAGGCGGACGGTGCGTTCCGAGCCGATCTCAGCCTCGACCGCCTCCCCTGCCTGCGGGATCACGTGATCGCCGGACGCCACCTCCTGCCGGGGGCGTTGTACGTGGCCCTCGTGCCCACCGCGCTGGGCGACCCGGGGGAAGGCCAGGGCTGGGAGCTGACGCGGGTGGAGTTTCCGCAGGCGGGTCTCATCGAGACAACCCTGCGGCTGGAGCTCACCCTCGACGGCGCCCAGCAGCAGTTCCTCTTTCGCGCCGGTGATAAGCCACTCTGCCGCGGCGGGTGGCGCACCTCCCCGGAGGCGCCCGCCGCACCCGTGCCAAGACGCGAGGGCATGGATTCGGGACACTCCTCCCACGAAACCATCTACGCGCGTCTGGAAGAAGCGGGTTACCAATACGGCCCTTCCCTCCGGTTGTTAAATGACCTCCAACGAGACGACTACGGGTTCCGCGCTTCCCTCCGGTCAAACCGCGTCGAGACTCGACCGGAGCTGCGGTTCGCGGCCGCGGTTGATGCCGGCTTGCAGGCCGTCTTGGCGGCCGTCGGCTCCCTCGGCTGGCTGACGGTCCACGGTAATCTCTACCTGCCGCGGGCGATCCGGCGCGTCCTCTTCGAGCGGCGGAGTTCGCCGTTCGCGGTCGTCCACCTGCCCTCGACGCGAATGCAGCGGACTCATGACGCCTTCACCGCGGACGTCAGCCTCCTTGGCGAGGATGGCCGGCCGCTGGTCCACCTCGAGGGCGTCAACTTCAAGGCCGTGCCCCGCGGCTTTGTGGCACGCAGCCCGGCCGCGGCGGACGCCGCGCCAGCCACGGCGGCACCACGGTTCTTCCGGGTCGCCTGGAAGGCAACGCCGACCACTCCGGCGCCGGCCCCCCAACCGCCTGCAGACCCGAGGCCGACGGTCATCCTGCTGGGCGCCGACGGGCCGCTGCTCCGCGCCATCCAAGGCGTCCTGGCCACGCGCGGTGGCCGTCTCCTGGAGCTCCGCCCCGCCGCGGGGTATCGGCGGACCGGCCCGGCCGCCTTTGCGTTCGATTGGCTCGAGGACGCCGCCTGGGCCAGGTTTGCCAGGGAAGCCGCGGCCGCCTTAGGCCCGACGTCCAGTCCCCTCGAGCTGGTCTTTTGCCACACCCCCGCCGGGTTGGAGGCTGGGGACGACTCCCTGACCAGCGGCGAGGGACGGAAAGAGCTCACGCCAACGGAGGAGAAGACGTCCGCTGCCGGCAGCCAGCAGCGCGACAGCGCTGGTAGGACCTTGGATCACCCCCGCCCCGCGGCCGCCCCGTGGTTCCCAGGCGTCGAAGCGAGTCTGCTGGCGCCGGCCGCATTGCTCCGCGCGTTGGCCCCTCACCTGGCCGGTCGTCCACTCCGGGTCACCGGGATCGCGGAGGAGGTGTTTGCCCTCGGACCGAGTGAGAGGGCGGCGGGCTTTGCCTGCGCCGGCTGGAGCGGCCTGCTCCGGAGCCTGCAGCAAGAGCTGCCGGCGCTGACGGGGGTCTTGCTTGATCTCGACGAGGCGACCTGGGCCAGCGAGAACCTCGAGGCGCTGCTCCGGCTTGAGCAAGAGAGTGCGCCTCTCGAGTGGGTCGCCTATCGACACGGCCAACGCCATCGCCGCCACTTCGAAGCGGTCAGTCCGGCCGAGACGGACGCCGCCACCACGTCTCGCATCGACGGACCGGTCCTGATCACTGGCGGCTTGGGCGCCATCGGTCGTCAATTAACCCGCTGGGTGGCCGCACAGGGAGCCCGGTCGGTCGTGCTGCTCGGGCGCTCGGCCCTCGACACCAACGGTGAGCAGCACCTTGCGGCGCTCTCTCGGTTGGGCTGCGACGTCCGTTATCTCCAGGCCGATGTGGGCGCCCCGGTTGAGCTGGCGGCAGCGCTCGGCCAGGCCCGCGCCTGGTTCGGTCCCCTGCGCTGGGTCGTTCACACGGCGGGGGTCCTCGAAGACAAACTCCTGGCGAACAAGACCATCGCCTCCGCCCAGCGGGTCCTGCGCCCCAAGCTCGCGGGGACTTGGCTTCTGGACGCGCTCACCCGCGAGGATCCCCTCGATGGGTTCGTCCTCTGTTCCTCGGTCGTCAGCCTCGTCGGCAATCTCGGCCAAGCCGATTACGCCGTGGCGAACGGAGCCTTGGACGGCTTTGCCGCCTTCCGCCAACACCACCGCCGCCCGGGCCGGACAGTGGCCATCAATTGGCCACTCTGGGCCGACGGCGGGATGGGTGCCGACGCCGCCACGCAGGCACGATTCCAGGCGCGGGGGCTTCCGCCCCTCGAACCGGGCCAGGGTATCCGCCTGTTCGGCGAACTCCTGTCCTGGGCGCAAGGGCAAGTCGTGGTGCACCGCGGCCCGACCTTCCCCCCTGCCCCGAGCGCGAACCGTGCGTTGGACGAAGCGTCAAGCAGCCCGCGGGAGACCGCCGCCGGTCCCTCACCGAGTCCGGGGCTCTCGGCCGAGACGGTGGCCGAGTTCCTCGTGGGGTTGGTCGCGGCCAAGACCAAACTGGCACCTGGGACGATCAACCAAGATGAATCCTTCTTCGCCCTGGGGATCGAGTCGATTCTCCTCGGTGAGATCCAAGAGGGGCTCGAGCGCAAGTTCGCCAATTTGCCGCCCACGTTGCTGTTCGAATACCCCAACGTGCGGGCGCTCTCGAGGTTCTTGCTCACGCGCCCGCCCCGGGAGCCGCTCGGGGAGAGCGCGCCACCGCGGCCATCGGCGGCGCACCCCGTAGCGTTGGCCAGCCCGGCACCGCAGGCAACCGCGGTCCCAACACCTCCGACCGTCACCGCGGCGGCCGCCTCCGCTGCCCGGTCGCACCACCCGCCCGTAGCCGGCCCCGACTATGCCCGGGCCATCGCGGTCATTGGTGTTCATGGCCGTTTCCCCCTGGCGCCGGACCTGCCCGCGTTCTGGGAGAACCTGAAAGCCGGTCGCAACTGCGTGCGGGAGATCCCGCCCGAACGCTGGGCGCTGGCGCGCTTTTTCGATCCCGACCCCGCCCAGCCCAACACCAGCTTTGGGAAATGGGGGAGTTTCATCGACGACGTGGACAAGTTCGACCCGCTCTTCTTCAACATCGCACCCCAGGAAGCGGAGTTGATGGACCCACAGCAACGTTTGTTGCTGGAGAGCGCCTGGGCGACCCTCGAGGACGCCGGCTATGCCGCCACCGGCCGGCGCCAAGGCCGCAAGGTTGGCCTGTTCCTGGGTAGCATGTGGAGCGAGTATTCGTTGATTTGTCACGAGCGGGGGTACTTGCGCGGGCGCTACGCCGGGCCGGGGTCACAGGGATGGGCGATGGCCAATCGCATCTCGTATGCGCTGGATTTCCGCGGCCCCAGCATCGCCCTGGACACGGCCTGCTCCTCTTCGCTCGTTGCCATCCACTTGGCCTGTTCAAGCCTCCTCGGCGGAGAATGCGACCTGGCCCTGGCCGGCGGCGTGAACCTGAGCCTCCACCCCTCCAAGTACGTTTATTTAAGCCAGGCACGTTTCCTGTCGCGCGATGGGCTGTGTCGGAGCTTCGGTGCCGGGGGCACCGGTTACGTGCCGGGGGAAGGCGTGGGCACCGTGCTGCTCAAACCGTTGGCGCAAGCCCTACGGGACGGCGACCGCATCGACGGCATCATTCGCGGCTCGGCCACCAACCACGGGGGCCGGGCTACCGGCTTCACCGTGCCTAATCCCGAGGCCCAAGCCGAGCTGATCCACGAGGCTCTCGCCCGGGCCGGCGTGGCCGCGCGCGAGCTGAGCTACGTCGAGTGTCACGGCACCGGGACGGCCCTGGGTGACCCCATCGAAATCGCGGCCTTGACCAAGGCCTTCCGCCAACACACGCCCGACTGTGGGTTCTGTCGGATAGGGTCGGTGAAGTCCAACGTCGGCCATCTGGAAGCGGCGGCCGGCATCGCCGGGCTGGTGAAGCTGCTCCTCTGTTTCCGGCATCAGCAACTCCCCGCTACCCTCCACTGCGACGAGCTGAATCCGAAGATCCACTTTGCTGACACCCCCTTCGAGGTCGTTCGAACCTTGACGCCCTGGCCGGCCCCGGACCGCCGTCCCCGCCTGGCCGGACTCAGTTCCTTTGGCGCCGGGGGCGCCAACGCGCATTTGATCCTCGAGGAGCCGGCGCCGACGCTCGCGCTCGGCCGAGAAGGTCCCCTGGCGCGCGCCGAGCTTGTCTGTCTGTCCGCCAAGTCCGAAGAGCGGCTACGCGCGCTCACCCTGGCGCTGGCGTCGATGCTGGATTCCGAGCCCTGGGCGGCAGGCTCGCCGCTGGCGCTGGCGGAGGTCGCTTACTCGCTCAACACGGGGCGCGAGGCCTTCGAGGCGCGTGTGGCGGTGGTGGCGGATTCGATTCCCGACCTCCGCGCCAAGCTCCGGCGGTATTTGTCCGAGCCACCCCCGGGCGGAGTGTGGCAGGGACGCCTCCGTGATCCAGCCAACCCCCACCGCCGTACTTTGGCCCAAGCCCCGCTCCAGGCGGTAGATTACGCGGAACGCCGGTGTGAGCGCTTGGCTACCGCCTGGGCGGCGGGAGACGGCTTGGATTGGGAGGCCTACTACCGCGGCCAACGCTACCGCCGCCTCCCGCTGCCAACGTACCCGTTCAAACGGGATCGCTACTGGATCTCTGACGACGTCCCCGCGGCCAACCCCGGTGACAAGGACCCTATCCCCACGGCCGCCCCGTTACCCAGCGCGGCGAACCCGGCCGGGGCGCCCGCCGAACCCCCAACCGTCCCCGCCGTCTTCTCGTGCCGCCCCCCCTGGATGGCCAGGTTCCTCGAGC
>JAJXTA010000040.1 GCA_021784265.1 bacterium
AAGCGCCAATGCCAACCGTGATGGGCCGGGTCGGCGAGCGCGCTGGCGTTGACGGTGAGCTCCCTCAGGGTCTCGTCCTGGGTCCCTTGCCATTGCAAGGCGAACCCGGCGCGGTTGGTGTGAAGGCTGGTTTCCCGCCAACCGCCCGCGGCGGTCAGATGAAGCTCCCGCTGGTCTTGGACCCGCCGGAGGGTGATTTCGAACAGGGGCCGGGGCTCCGCCGCGAGCAGCTCTTGCTCTTGCCGCCGGTCGTAGAGGCTCGCCAAGCGGATGCCGCCAGCCGTGGGAGCGAGGGTCAGGGCGAGGTCGCCCGCGGCCCGCTGGACCACGCCGGTGACGGCGCCCGGCGCGACGTCGCTCGCTTGGGCTGAAGCCTGGGACGACCCGACCACGAGGAGGAGGGACAACGCCAGCTCCAGGACGCGGGCGTGGCGGCCGCCGGGGGCAGGTGGCCGAACCACGGTCTGCCCGAGGCGTTCGTCCCAAGCCGGGGGTTGCATGCGCCACTCCGTAACAAAACCGGCGAACGTTGACAAGCTAAGCGATCACCGGTCCCCACGGCGAGCAAGCACCTTCAGGGCCGCCCCGGGCGGTGTCCGTGGGGGAGGCAGGAAGGAGCCGCCGCTTGGGACCTTGGCGCCTGCCTGCATCCGCCCAAACTGGCGGTGACCCGCGGGGCCAGGGTGGTTTGACTTTCGGGTCGCCACCCGTATAGTGCCGCCGCTCCTGAACTTGCGCGAATGCCCATGAGCCCGGGCCCGCTCGTAGGCGCACGCCAGCTTGCTTGACGCGATCTTATGCCTAACGTGAAGCGTTTGCTTAATCGGCGCCTCGGCTTCCCTGAGGCCGCCGCAATCGTGGTGGCTCTGGCCATTGTCGCCGGCCTCGGTTACTTGGGGTATGGCTTGCTCGCCGCCCGGCTGCTGGAACGGCGGGTGCGAGCGGCGCTGCCCCGGCTGCGCGCCGAGCTGCGCGCCCAACGCGGGGTGTTGACGGAGGCCGTCGAGCGCTATCGCGCCCGCTTTGGCGTTTATCCGGCCGATCATGTGGCCAGCCGCGGGCCCCTGGTGATCGACGCGGTCAAGAACCCGCTGCTCTACGAACTGGAAGGGGTGATCGACAACCCAACGAACCACTTATTCTTGGTCGGACATCTCGAACCGGCTGAGGCTAAGTACGTCACCGCCTTCTTCCATAGCCCCGGTTTCAAGAATTGCGGCACCAACGAAAGCCAGGTCAGCCACTATCTGCCGCCCTTGCCGACGACCAGTTTCGCCGCCCGCCAACTCCATGATGACCCCGACGTGTTCGTGCTGGGCTTCCAGGTCCAAGGCGACGACTTCGGGTGGGATGTCGCCGAGCAGCTCGAACTGAGCTCTTGGCGCTACGTGTCGTCGGCCCCGACGAACAACCCCGGCCGCTTCGATCTCTGGATCGACGTGACCGCCAACGGCCAGACCTTCTCCGTCGGCAACTGGAAGTCGGTGGAGTGAAGATCTATCCGTGATTCCGCGCGACGGTTTCGGCGGGCTGGGAAAGCCCTCGCCGGAAGCCCCGCACCGCGCCAGGACGTGAGATCGAGACGCGGATTACGGCGTGGCGGCGGAACCTGGCGAACGCATCCGGCCTGCCGGCGGAGGTCATTGACGAGCTGGAGAACCACCCGCGCAAGGCGCGGGCGAGCGGGGAGGCGGTGCGGCATGGCGCCGCGCCTGCCCTCAGGCCTCCGGCTCGCGCGCAAAGCCCAGCTTCCGCGGAAGCTTGCGTTGGCCGGAGGCCGTGCTTCCTAATGCTTGATCCAGAAATCGATCACCAACACATCGGCGAGCACCGGGTGGAGAAGCTGACCAAAGGCCTTGTGGGCCGGGTCCACCAAATACGCGTCCCGATCCTTGTCGTTGCGGAACCTCAGGACGAACGCATGGGTGAACCCTTTGTTCAGGCCCTCCGGGCTGACGTTCGTGCCCCATTCCAGCGAGACGATCCGCGGGATTTGAGTCTTGAGGGCGCGGAAGGCCTTTTCGACCTCCTGGATTTGGGCGGGCGTCGCTTCCGGTTTGAACTTCAGGGAGACGACATGCATTAGGCGGCCGCGCGCACCCGGAGGCGCGGCGGGTTCCGCGGCGACGGCACCCACGAGGCAGCCGGTAAGGAGGACTGTGAGAAGCGCAAGGAGCATGGTTTTCATTGGCTTGATTGTGAGTCGAACGAGCCATCCGGTGGCCGTCCAGCAAGGGCAGGCTAAGCCGGAGAACCAAGGGCGGCAACGCGGAAATACCGCAAGGAGAGCGCGGCCCACGGAGCACTGGCGGCCGCTCGGGTGCGCCAGAGCAGGCTGGCCCGGTTCGTCCGCCCCTCCCGTGGGCAGCGGCCGCGGGGGTCAGCGGCGGTGGTTGTGCGGCAGGGGGGAGGGCGCCAGCGCTGCCAGCACCCCGCGGAAGCCCTCGATCACCCGCTGTCGTGTCACCTCGTCGAACTGATCGAGCGCGTCCAGCAGCTCGCGTTCGCCTGCCCGCAACTGCCGCCGCTCGTCCTTGAGAACCAAGGGCCCGGCGGGCGGGGCCAAGGCACCCCGGGCTCCCAGCAGCAACTTGAAGAGACGCACGACGGTGAGGCTGGGACGGGTCTCACCGCTGAGGTAGCGCGAGACGACCGCCGGGGTCAGGCTCAACTCGCGCGCCGCTTGGGCCTGGCTCCAGCCGGAGGCGGCCAGCAGCCGGGCGAATTCCTGGTTCAAGGGCTCGGGCCGCATGTGTTGACTGGCTCAATGTTTCGGCTTGACACAATTGAGTAAAGCAATAAACTGTTGCTTAGATTAACGGCGTGCGCCGCCCAATGCAAAAACAAAGTAACGAAAAGAGGATTATGCCTGCCAACACCCCTGACACCACCCGGGATTTCACCCCCGCTGAAATCGTGCGGATTCACGAGGCCAATTGCGACCTCCAGTTCGCCTCCGCGGACGAACAGAACTTCCGGATCGCCGTGATGAAATACTTGGGCCGCCGCCTGGGCTTGGCCGAGCTGCGCGGCGCCGCCCTCACCGGGCCCGGCGCGGGGCTGCGGGCGGGGCGGGGCGGGGCGGGCGCCTGAGACTGAATCGGACCGTGGGCCGGTGGGGGTGCTGGTGCCCGTCAGGGCGCGGCTGCCCAGCCGGTCCGGGACGCTTATGAGCGCTTTGATGCCGAGCAGAAGAACGGGGGGGCGACCCCGGGACCCGACGCCCTGCGGCGGCGTGCCCGCGGCGGCGGAGGCTCCAGCCGACTTTCCCAGCCTCCGCTTTCCCAAGGACCGGACCGTGTTGTACGTCTTCGAGATCGCCGCCCGGCTCAAGGTGACCGAACAGCACGTGATCGACCTGATCGATGAAGGCCGGTTGCGGGCGGTGAATGTCGGGGGGACGGGGGCGCGGGGCCGGCGCCATTATCGGATCCCCGTGGAAGCGTGGGAGCACTTCGTGCGCGCCAACTTGCTGTGACGGCGTGGGTCCCGGGCAACGCCGGGTGCGCCCGGGGTTTGTGCCGACGCCGCCTTAAGCCATCCACGGTCGGGTACGGCTGACATTGGCCAGAACTTCCTTGACGGTCTTGACGTCCTCCGTGACTTGCCAGTCGAACATCCCGGCCAGCACGAAGTCCGCTCCGCTGTTGAAGGCGAACTGGAAGCCCGCCCGCGGGGGGATGGCCCCCGCCGCCATGACCTTGAAGGCGATCCACGGCTTCTTGACGGCCCACATCACGTCCACCACCTCATCCGGGTGGTTGCACCAGGAGTTATCCCAGGCGCCCAGGTAACCGGTCTCGTCCGGGCGCGGGGCCGAGCGGTACTGGTGGGTGTGCAACGTCTTCTGATAGAAGTCCGGATTGACTTTGGCCTTTTCGCACTGCACCACCACGTCCAACCAGTGGGCGCCGATCCCGGCCAGAACGCCGCGCGCTTTGACGAACTCCACGATCTTGGCCAGCGCCTCGGTCTTGCCGGCCTCGACCAAGGTCTCGGCGCCGTGCCCTTGGATGTGGACCGCCACGGCGCCTTGGTCGATGGCTTGTTGGAACTGGGTCAGCTCCCCTTTCTCCCCGGGCAGGGCTTGGGCGATCCACTTCATCTTGCCGCCGCGTTTCCAGTGTTTTTGCAGGAACGAGTTGTCGTCCCAGACGGCGGAGTTGATGGCGTTGATGCCGTGGGTCTCGGCCAATTCAAGGGTTTCGAGGATTTTGCCCTCCGTGTTGTAACGCCGCATGAGGTTGGCCACGTACGGCAGGTCGCGACTGTGGGAATAGCCCGAAATCAGGTTGCCACCCAGCATGAGCCGGCTGAACTCTTGGTTGCCGATCTTACCCAGCGGGAGGCTTTCTTGTGAGTGGGGCAGCGGCGGGGGTGCGGCGCCGGCGGTCTCGGCGGCCGCCGCCGTCCATCCCAGCGTTGCGGCGGAGGCCAGGGTGGCGTCTTTGACAAACTCGCGGCGGGTGATCGAGGTGGGCATACGCAAGGGTCCTTTCGAAAACAATGGTTATCCAGTGGTGCTTACACGATAAGATCAGTATGCGTTGACCACTTATTAGAGGCAAGCCGAGTTTTTGGCCCGGAAAGGGGGGGGGCGGGCGGGCGGAACCCGGCCTCCAGCGCCCGGTTCCCCCTCGGCCGCCGTGGCCCGTGAGTTTGGAGGGTGCCCCGGCCTAGCTTAGACCGCTCGAGGCGGAGTTGAAGCGCGAGCGGAGCCGGCCAAAGGCCCGGCCGAGCCGGGTCCAAACCGGTCCTGGTGGCGCCTCCGCTGAGGCCGGGCTGGCGGCGTAGAGGCGGAAGTTGGACCGCAACTGCCGCTGACACCAGAGGGTTTGCAGGGCGCTGTTAGTGAGGCCCAGGGCCAACCAGGTGGCCAGCAGCTCGGGAAGACCAACCACGCTGGGTCCGCCGCGGCGCCACGCGGTGGCGGCGATCAGCAAGACGTGGAGCAGGAGCAACAGGAGCCAAGGCAGGAAGACGATGCGGGCGACGGTGGTGCTCGTGGCCCGCGCGGCGTCTTTCCCGCGGAGGGCCGTCCACGTCCCGACGCAAGCCAGAGCGAGGGCATCGGCCGGCAGCATTGCGGCCGCGCCCAGATAGAGCGTTGCCCACACCCCGCGCCGGCCAAACACGGCTCCGGGGGGTTCGCGGCAGGCCAAGCCATACGCCAACAAGGTAAGCAACCCCACCGCCAGGATCGGGCCCCGGAACTGGCGCCGCAGGGCTTGGGCATGGCCTCGGAGCACCTCTGCGACGGCCAGCGGGGTGGCCAGCAACACCTCCAGGCCGCCCCCCTGCCACGTCGCGACCACCGCGTTGCTGGCTTCGGCGGCCACGCCGAACTTCAGGCGCAGATGCAGGACCGCGAGCAACGCGGTGGCCACCAGGAGCGTCCCGGTCGGATCGCCCGCCCCCCCGGCGGCGACCGGGGCGAAGAGCAAGGTCGCCAGCCCAATGCTCACCCAGGGCCAGAACACACGGCCCCGGCGCCGCACCACCAACCAGGCGACTGCGTTTTGCTCCAGGAGAACGGCTCGGAGCCGGGCCCGCCGGGCGGGACCGCCTTGGCGCCAACGTTCCCACCGGGCACGCCAGGGACGGGCGCGTCCCGCGGCGGGGCGATCCTGCCAGGCGCGCGGCAGCCGCCAGGCGGCCAGCCCGAGCAGGCCCCAGCCCAGGAGGTGGTTCAGGAGCAAGGCCACCCCGGGCCGGGCGACGCCGTACCTAGGCCCTGGCACCGAGGTGAGCCCGCTCGTGGGCGCGCCCGCCTGCAAGAGCAAGGTCAGGGCGGCGGGACAGCGGAGCAGCGGCGCGGCTTGGACCATGGCGGGGAGGATCAGCCAGAAGACCACGACGGCGAGCATCGCCCCTTGCTGGGCACGGCGTTGGTCGCGGGCGCAGACGGAGATCAGCAGGCCCAGCGCGGCGAAGAAGAACAGCGTGTTGAGCAGCAGGAGAACCAGTTGCCCGAAGTCGGCCCCACGGATGCCCCCGCCCAACAGCGGGATCGCCAAGCCAGGCACCGCCGCCACCAGCGCGCACCCCAGCCGCAGGCCGTGCGCCAGTAGCTTCCCCAACACGATATCGAACCCGCGGAGGTCGGTAAGGAAGAGAAACCCCAGCGTGCCCTCGCGCCGTTCGCGCGTCAGGCTGTCGGCCGTGGCCAGCGCCCCGGCGAACATGCAGAACAGGAGGGCCAAGGTCCCCAGGAGGCTGAAGACCGGCACCGCCGTCGCGGGCAGGCCGGCCCGCGCCGGTGCGGAGAGCAGTAAGAGGGCGCCGAACACCGCGCCCACCAGCGCCCCGCGGAGGCGCAGCCCGTACGTGCGGCCCTGGCGCGCGGCCACGCGCAACTCCCGTTCGGCGATGGGCAGAAACACCATGGGGAGCGTCAAGCGCCGCCGAAGCGCCGGAGCAGCCAACCGCCGACCGGGGAGGCAAAGCGCTCGGCGGCCACGCGGCGGAATTGGGTGCGCAGCCGGTGGCGGGCGTAGGCCACCAGGCAGGCGTCGTTGACGCAGCTCAGGCCGAAGCCCAGCGCCAGCCAGTGACCGTCGGCCACGTGGAGGTTCCAGCGGCGGTCCAAGCCGAGGGCGGTGTAGAGGATTACCGGGATGAGGAAAACGATCCAGGGGATGACCAAGACCCGGACCAGGGTGCGAGCCGCCGCTTGGTTGGGGTGTTTGGCCGTGAGTGCCATCCAGGGACCCAACAAGGCGATCGTGTAGGCATCGGCCACCAGGGTGACCATCATGGCCGCGTAGGCGCTGATCAAGAGCGGGCGTTCCGCATAGAAGTCGCGGAGGGTCCAGAAGCACAACAGCACGTCCGCCAGCAGCACGACGAGGAGGGGGCCCCCGAACTGGCGGCCTAAGGCCCGGAGTTGGCCGCGCACGATCTGGGCCGGACTCAACGGGGTCGAGAGGAGCAGTTCCAGGGCCGCGCTATGGCGGTCCTCGGCCAAGCGTTGGACCACGACCGCCCCGAGCCAGAACTTCAGCGACCCGTGCATGAGCACCACCAAGGTGGTGCTAGTGCTGGCCTCCTGGAGCAGGTCGCGCTGGTGAAAGTAGGACCAGAGCCACACGACCCCGAACACGCCCAGGGAGGTCCAGACGTACGCCGGTTTGAGCCGGTCGCGCGCCGCCAGCCAGAAGAACGGGTTCACCGCCAGCAGCCGCCGCCGGAAGGAGGCGCGTTCGGCGGCATCGCCATAGCTCCACAACTGCCAGCGCGCCCGCCAGCGGGCTCGCCACGGTGTTGTGGGTTTGTCGCGCCAGACGCGCCGCACCAGGACACTGGCGAGGATGAGGAAGACCCAGGCCAAGCCGTGGCTGTAGGCCAGGGAAATCCAAAAACCTCCGCGGGCGACGGGCGTGAACATCTGCACCCCCACCAACCAGAGGCCGTAGCCGGGACTCGGGTAAAACATGGCCGCCACGGGGCGGGGCAACCCGTGGAACTCCGCCCAGCAGAGGGCGGCGATGGGGACGCCCCCGGCCAGCCCGAGCAGGAACACCAGCGTGGCCATCGCCGCCCGCCGCCCCCGCTGTGAGACCGTCGAGAAGAACATCCCCGCGGTCAGCGACAGCAGCAGGGTATTGAGCAGGACCAGCACCATGCTCCAGAATTGGCGGGCTGACACCCCGCCGAACATCAGACTCACGCCCAGCACGGGCACCACCGCCAGCAGCCCATACACCGAGCTGAGTGAGCCGGCCCCCAACTTGCCCAGCACCACGTCGTACCCTTTGAGGTCGGTGAGGAAGAGCAAACCGAGGGTCCCCTCCCGCTTCTCCTCGCTGATGGAATCGGCCGTGAGGCGGACGCCCGCCAGCAGGCAAGAGAGGAAGCTCAGCCCCGCCAAGGCGGTGAACACGATCTTGCCGAGGTCATGCGGCGCGAGGCGGCGGGTGACTAAATAGAAGTAAACCCCGATCAGCATGGCCCCCAAGGCCGAGCTCACGCGGGCCCAGTAGGTGCCCCGTCGTCGCGCCGCCACGCGCAGCTCGCGTTCGACGATGGGGAGGAAGATCATGTCAGAACTGGCTCTCCTTCTCCTTGAACAAGAGGTTGAAGGTGGTCATCGAGCCGTAGCAGCGGGTGAGGTACTGTTGCAGTTCGATCTTCTCGGCCTCGCTTAACTGCGGATGGCCGTTGAGCTTCTGCTCGAGCACGCGCAACTGGTTGCGCATCCCGACAATCTTGTGGAAGAAGACCTCCACTGGCACTTCTTTGGCCTGGAGGGTGGGGTCGGCGGGGTGGAGGACCATCCGGCCCCGGTGCCACCGCGACGCCAGCTCGCCGACGACCGCCTCCGGGTTCTCCCAGCCCATCCGCTTCAGCAGGGCCTCCGCGCTCTGGTCCAGCAACTGCGCCAGCGGGAGCGTGAGCCCAGCCAAGGCCGCTTGCGGTTCCGCCGGTGCTAATCCACTCGCCTCCGGGTCCAGCGTCCGGAGCCCCTCCCGAAACCGGACTTCCGCCGCGTGCGCGGTGAGCGCGTGGACCGTCCCCAGCCCGTACTGCGGATGCGTTACCTGTTGGCCGATGTGCAGTGCCTCGATCTTCATGCCGTGTGAGCTTGGTTTCGGGACCACTCTAGCCTGAGCGGGGGCGGGATTTCAAGCCGGGCCGCGTCCGGGCGCGGGCTTTTCCCCATTGCCGCCGCCGTGCCGGGCCACTAGCCTTGCCGCATGGAACCATCCCAATCCACGACGGGCGGCCCGACGCCGCCGGCTCGCGCCGCCGGCACGGCGGGGGCAGGGGGGCGCGCCGATGGCCGGCGGCCCGACGAGTTGCGCCCGGTCTGTTTCCGCAACGACATCGCTCCGCACGCCACCGGCTCGACCCTGATCGAGTGGGGCAACACCCGCGTCATCTGCGGGGTGACCATCGAGGACATTGTCCCGCGCTGGATGAAAGAGCAAGGTGTGCCGGGCGGCTGGGTCACCGCCGAATACGCGATGTTGCCGTATTCAACCCTCGACCGTCGTCCGCGGGACATCTCCCGGGGCAAACTCGATGGGCGCTCGCAAGAGATTCAACGGCTCATTGGGCGGGCGATGCGGGCGGCGGTTGATCTGGGCCGACTGGGCTCCCGCACGCTCTGGGTGGATTGCGACGTGCTGCAGGCCGACGGCGGGACCCGCACCGCCTCGATCACGGGCAGCTACGTCGCGCTCGCCCTGGCGATCCGCAAGCTCCTGGCCGCCAAGCGCCTCACCGAAAGTCCTCTCCTGCCCCCGGTCGCTGCGGTGAGCGTGGGCTTGGTCGCCGGACAGCCGTTATTGGACCTGAACTACGTCGAGGACTCCGGCGCGGACGTGGATTTCAACCTGGTGATGACCGCGCGCGGGGAGTTCATCGAGGTGCAGGGGACGGGGGAGAAATCCACCTTCACCGATCGGCACTTGGCGCAGTTGCTGGCGCTGGGCCAGCAGGGCATCAAGGCGCTGGTCGCCGCCCAGCAAGCCGCGTTGGCAGAGCAACCCGCATAAGCCCGGCCACGCCGTCGTTACCGACCGTTCCGGCGGCCTGACTTCTGTTCCATGAGTGATTTGACCACACGATTAATCCTGGTGCGCCACGGCGAAGTCGAGACCCCCTATCTGCGGGTCTTTGGCGGCCGCATCGACATGGGCCTTTCAACCCGCGGACTCGAGCAGGCGCAACGACTGGCGGACTTCCTGGGCCGGGCGCGGCTGGACGCCCTCTATGTGAGCCCCATGCAGCGTGCCCAGCAGACCGCGCGCCCGCTGGCCCAGCGCAACGGTCATCCCACCGTTACCCTCTCCGAGCTGCGCGAGGTGGACTTTGGAGCTTGGACGGGGCTGACCTGGGACCAGGTGCGAGAGCAGTTTGGGATCAGCGCCTTCGACTGGTTGTTGGAGTTGGAGCGACGGGGCATTCCGGACGCGGAACCGGCCGAGGCACTGGGCGGTCGGGTCGAGGCGGTCTTGCAGCGCGTGCGCCGCGAGCACGCGGGCAAGACGGTGGCGTTGGTCTGCCATGGGGGTGTCATCCGCATGGCGCTGGCTCGGCTGTTGGCGTTGCCCCTCCCCGCGACGGCAGCGTTCGAGATCGACTATGCCAGCCTGACCCTGCTCACGCTTCAGGGGCGCAAGGTCGAGCTGCAGCTCCTCAATTTCACCCCGTGGCGGGACCCGCTTTGCACGCTGGCGGCCTGATCGAGATCGCGGTCACGACGCTCATCGAGGCGGAAGCCGAAGTGGCGGAGTTGGTCGAGCGCGTCTTGCGCCAAACACCGGTGCTCTACACCGATGAAGCAACGCTGGTCACCCGGGTGAGCGTTTACCGCCGGCTGCCGGCCGGGCTCAGTGCCGCTGAACGCGGCGCCCTGGTGGCGGGGCTCCGACGTCTGCGCGCGCGGGGCTGCACCGTCGGACCCACGCGGCTCCACACCCGGTGCTTGCCCCCGCGCGACTGGGCGGAATCCTGGAAGCGGCACTTTCGCCCGCTCACCGTGGGCTCGGCGCTGCTGATCAAGCCCAGTTGGAGTCGGCGGCGGCCTGCCCGCGGTCAGGTCGTGGTGGTCCTCGATCCCGGCTTGAGCTTCGGCACCGGCCAGCACCCCACCACCCACTTTTGTTTGCGCCAACTTGTGGCTTGCCGCGCGGCGGGACGCGCGGCGTCGGTGCTGGATATCGGCACCGGCTCGGGCATTCTCGCGATTGCCGCCGTCAAGCTCGGTTACCAGCCGGTCGAGGCCTTCGATTTCGACCCTATTGCGGTGCGGGTGGCGCGG
>JAJXTA010000041.1 GCA_021784265.1 bacterium
TACCGTCCGCCGTGAACGTGGTACATGCCGTTGCCCAAAAAGAGCCCGACGCTGTTCGTGCCTTCGGCCAGCAGCGGGGTGAGGTCATGCGCGTCGTAGAGGCAGGTCTTGTCGTATTTGGTCCAGCCCGGCGCGAGCAGATCGAGCCCGACCTTCCGGCCATTCGCGGTCATCTCGTACTGCCCCAGTCCGCACACCAAGACCAGCGCCCGCCGGAGCCCTGGCTTCACCCTGAATTGGCGGCGCAAGAGCAGGGTCTCGGTGGGCGTCGGGGAGGCGATCCAGCCGGCCTGCCAATCCGTGTCGCCCAGCATGCCCATCGTCCACGAGGCGGCACGGCTCCAGGCCGAAGGTTGCCCGTCGTTGTCCCACGCGCGGACCTTCCAAAACAACCGCTCGCTCGAGGCAAGCGGCTGGCCCGCGTAGGGGACCTGCGTCGTGGCGTCTGAAGCCACTTGGCCGCTGTCCCAGCGATCACCGCGGTCCTTGGCCAACTCCTCGAGCGAGGAGGCCACCAGAATCCGGTAGGCGGTTTGGCGCTGACCGCGCTCGGCGCTCGTCACCTTCCAGAACAGGCGCGGCCGCGCGACATCCACGCCCAACGGGTCGCGAGCGTATTCGCAGCGAAGATCGGTGACGGCCAGCTCGGCGGCCGGCCGCGCGAGTTGGGCCACCCCACTCGCGGCCAGGAGGCACACCAAGGTTAAAACGTTAGCTCTCATCTAGAACCTCACTGGGACTCGCCCGCGGCGGCGACCCCAACCGGCCGGAGGTCTTGCCCGCGCTGGATTCATGGCGGATTCAAGGGGGGCGACCTTCGAGCCACGCCCAGAGGGTGCCAAACCCGGCGCGCGCATGTCAACCGCGGCTCCCGCCGGCCGACCAACCCGCGAACTGGGAGTACAAAACTTTGTCCCGATCGGGACAAAGTTTTGTACGACCGGCTAAGCCGCGACAGGCGGGGATCAGGTGAACTTAGGGCGGCGAGAAGCCGGCCCGCGCCGCCGCTAGCCACGCGGCGAGTCGTTCGGCGTTGGCGCGCACGTCGAACTGCTGCTCGGCGTGCCGGCGGCCAAGCGTGGCTTTCGCTTGGGCGAGGGCCGGTTGAGCCAGGGCTTCGCCGATGGCGGTCGTCAAACTCGCCGCGTCAAGCCGCTCCAGCAGCCAACCGGCCCGGCCACCGAGCAGCAGCTCCCGCGCGGCGCCCACGTCGGCTGAAACGATCGGCACGCCAAACGCGAGCGCCTCCACCAGCACAATGCCAAAAGTCTCCAGACGCGAAGGGAATACCAACAGGTCCGCCTGCGCCCACCGCTCGCGCCAGGGGGCGCTGCCCGCCACCAGCCCGCGATGCACGCGGATGCCGGCTTCGGCCGTGACCGGTGTCTGGGTCACGAGGTGCAGCTCAGCGCGCCCCGCAAACTCCCGCCGAAAGCACTCACACAACAACGGCCCGCCCTTGCGCGTGAAATCACCGCCCACGAAAAGGAGCTGCGGGCGCGCCCGCGGCCCACGCACACCCGCTCGCGCCACAGGCAGCTCCAGGGAAGGCGGCAACACGGAGACCTTGGCCGTGGGCACCGCGTAGTCCGCTCGTAACGAGAGGCCCACCGCCTCCGACCACGGCAACAGCCGCGCGGCCGCCGACACCAACTCTCGCTCGCGTCGGCGCAGGGAGGCCAGCGTCCAGGGAGCGAACCAGCGGCTGGGCGCGTTGGGCACGAACCACGGCGTCCGCGCCAATTGGGCAAAGGTGGCGTCGAGGCAGACGAACAGCGGCATGCGCGCCGCCAGCGGCGTGAGCGCTAACGCCACGCTCTGCGTGTTGACCACCGTCGCCGCCAAGGGCTCCCGGGCGTCCAGCGCCTCCAGTTGCCGCCGGACGTGGGCGCTGACGACCTTCCGCCAGCGGGCGCGGGCGCCATCCAACCCCCAACGGCGCAGGCCGGGGATGGTGAAGCCGGCGCGACGTTCGAGCGCCGGCGGCAGGGGCGTGGCATCCAGCCACCGCGGTTCGATCTCCAGCTCCGGGCGCCGCTCCAATTCCCGGACCAAGGGCCGCAAGTAGGAAGCGTGCCCCAGCGTGTTCTCGTTGACGAACGCCACGCGCATCACCGGAGACAAACGCGCTCGTACATCCGCTGGTAGCGGGGCAGGATCCGGTCGGGAGAAAACTCCGTCTCGGCCCAGGCCCGCGCGGCTTGGCCGAGAGCGGCGCGTCTGGCGGGATCACCACACCAGTCGGCCAGCACGTTCGCCAATTGCCCCGGCACCGTCATATCCACGGTCTGCCCCCCTTGGCGCAGAATCCACTCCGTGACCGGGAAGCGGTGTCCCACCACGGGCAGGCCGCTCGCCAGCGCCTCCAGCAGCACCAAGCCAAACGGTTCCCGGTCCGCGGCATGGGCCAACACATCGGCGGCCCGGTAGAGCGACGGCATCCGCTCGGGCGGCAGATTCGCCCGCAAATGCAGCCGCCGGCCCAGACGTTCCCGGGCGTGCCGCTCAAACCGGGCGGCGGAGCTGCCGTGGGCGTTGCCAGCCAACAAGAGGTGGGGTCCGCCCGCCGCGGGCAAGCGCGCGACTTCCTCCACCACCCAGTCCAGACGCTTCCGACTCTCCGGCGAGAAGTCACCGACCGCCAGCACCAGTGGCACGCCGGCCGCCGCCGCCCCGAGCACCTCGGCCCGCACCCCAACCCGATCAGGCGGGGGATGGAACCGGCGGGTGTCCACAAAGTGCGGGATGACGAACCACGCCGCAGTATCCGTCCCGCGCGCGGCCGCCAGGTCGCGATAATAGGGCGCCAGCACCTGGACCCAAGCGAACTTCCCGCACCACGGCAGCCCGAGGGCGAGGCCATCTTTGTAGATCACGGCCGCGCCCAGGCGGGCACCGCGCCGCCGCAGGCGCCACGCCAGCACAGGATCGGGCACATGCACGACGCGGTGCGGTTCCCCCCGCAACCAGCGGGCGAGCATGGCGGCAAAGCTGAGCTGCTCCAGCCGGTACCGCCAGTCCCAGGAGAACACCCGCCGCGTCAGCCGGTGCTCCCGCGGCCAGCTCCACAAACGCCGGTACGGACACCGGGGCTCGAGGGGACCCCCGCCCAAGAGCGTCACCGGCACACCCGCCGCGTGCAACGCCTCCGCCAGCGTGCAAGCCCACCGCTCGTTGCCCCGGCGCACGTGGCCCAAACCCGAGCAGGCGATCGCCACGCGCGCCGTCATTCGGGTTTGCGGGCCACCAGTTGCAGGTTCAGCCCGGCGTATTCGCCCAGGTGCAGCCGCAGCACGCCGTTGCGCAGGTGCTCCCGGAGCCGGCGAATCAGGCCGACGCCGGCGGGAACCGGGCGCGGCTGGCGCTTGCGCTCGAACAGCAGCTCCGCGCCCAGGGCGCGCAGATAACTCCCAATCTCGCGCGCCGAGACCAAGTGGACGGCGTCGAAGTCCGATTCATAACCCTGCTCGAGGACGCGCGGTCGGTCCACGCAGGCGAAGGCGAAGTAGTGAGCGTCGAGGTGGCGGCGGCCCTGGCGCCACGCTTGGCGCAAGACCAACCCGAACCGCCGCCCGGCCGGCCAATGGCCGGTGGACGGCGGGAGCCGCCGCGGATCGTCATAGGCCGGGGCCGCGAGGATCAACCGACCGCCACGCCCGCACACCCGCCACATCTCGGCCAGGCTCTCGCGGGGATAAACGAAATGCTCCAGCGCATAGGTGGAGAGCACGACGCCAAAGGAGTGGGCGGCGAAGGGGAGCGCGTGGCTCTCGGCCTGAACCAACCGGACCTGGCCGGCGGGGAATTGGGCCCGCCCACGTTGCAGCGCTAAAAAGCTGAGGTCGCAGCCAACGTACCGACCGTGCTCGGCCAAAAACCACCCGTTCTCACCCGAACCGCAGCCCACATCCAGCAGCCGTTCACCCGGACGGATATATCCGAAAAGCCGGGCCCGCTCAGGGGTCAGCGCGCGGTTGGCCTGTTCCGCGGCGGCGTAATAGGCGGCATGCTGCCCGTAGAACGCCCTCAACCCGGCGTGGAGCCGGTGGCGTGGATCGGCGGAGGGTGGCATCGGCGCCCGTGGAGGTGGTGGTCAGGCCACCAGGTTCGCTTCCCGCGCGCCCAGCCGGAGCACCGCTTCCACCGCCGCCCGGGTCGCCAGCCGTTGCCGCCAATAGGCGGCGATGCGCACAGGGTCACGTTGACCGCTCCGCCACGCCCGCAACTCGCTCTCCAGGGCCGCCGCCAACCTCGCCGGGTGCCGACTGGCCGACATGGTCCCGAAGGGGCCGGCCCCACACACGTCGGGCAACGGAATCACCCCGGGGCCCACCAGCGTGCCCCCGAGACACAGCAACTCGTGCCCGGCCAGATGAAAGCTCTCCCAGCGGGACGTGATCAGGCAAACCTGTGCCCGGGCCAGATGCGCGCCCACCTCGGGATGTGGAACTCGCCCAAGGTATTGGAGGCCGGGGTGGCGGCGTGCCAGCGGGCCGAAGTGCGCCGCTCCGCCGCCTCCCATGATGACGACTTGCACGATCGCTTGGCGGGCCAAGAAGAGTTCCAGGGTCGCCGCTAACAACGGCGCGGCTTTCTGCTCGTCGTCCCAGCGACCCAGGGCGACCACCAACGGCCCGCGCTCCCGCGCGACGGGAGCGCTCAAGATCGCGGGGCTGATCAGGTGCGGCACCACCACGAGCTTCGCCGCGAGGTCTTCCCGCCCAGCGCGTTGGAGCAAGGGCCGGAGCGCGGCCCGCGCGGTCGCCGTCGGCACCAGGGTCGCCGCCGCGAGGGCCAAGGCCGCCACGACCTCCGCGTCCTCCCGGCGGTAAAGGAACCAGTAACGTTTCAGCCAGTAACAGCCCGCGCGCAGGCGGCGGCCCAGCGTCCGTTGCCCCAGCCACATCCGCTGGAGTTGCGCCACCGGATGGCACCGGACCCCCAATTGCCCGTCGGTGTCGCCGACCGCGACGACGGCGGTGCCGGCGCTGCGCATGGCCCGCAGGAGGGCCGGCCGGCCCATCCAGGTGTAAACCAGGGCCAGGTCATAACGGAGGCCACACCAAAAACCGCTCGCCTCGAGACTCTCGGTGGTCACGCCTCGGAATCGGCTCGCCCCCGCCGGCTCACTGCCCAGCGGCCCGACGACCTCCACCGCGTGTCCCGCCTCCCGCAGCGGGTCGAGCCATAGGTTCAAATCCAGACTCCAGGCGCGGGGAAGCCAGGGAACCGGTGTGACCACGGCGATCTTCATCAGGAACGGCAGGGCGAGCGCCCGCGCTTGCCTCGCCCTGAGGCCGCGGGCGTGTCCCGCCAAGTGGTATCGGCCATTGGTTTTTCCCACTATAGGCGGACGGCGGGCCAAGGCAAAGGTTCCTGTGGCGAGCCTGCGGGAGTGGGGAACCGCCGCCTCAGCCCACGGCCCTCGGCTAGGCGACGCCCCCGCCCACCGCGGGCGCAGGGCTTGAACGACAACCCCACACCCCCCCGAGGCGCTGGTGCCGCGGCGGCTCCGCTCGTCGAGCGCCGAGGCGGCGCCGGTTAGGTCAAGATTCGACGGGCTTCGTCCAAGAAGATACCCTTGAAGTTCATCTCCAGCGCTTGCGGGTTGCTCGCTTTGGCCAGGGCTTCTTTCTCGGTGATCTTCCGCTCCTTGGTGAGCGCGAAGAGGGCTTGGTTAAAGGTCTGCATCCCGTCGTCCACACCCGTCTCAATCGCCGCCGACAGTTTCTCCAATCTATTCTCCTCCAGCATCTTGCGAACGGTGGGCGTGTTGATCATGATCTCCAGCGCGGGCATCACCCCACCCCCGATCTTGTTCACCATCCGTTGGCAGACGATCGCTTGCAGCGTCGCCGCCAATTGCCGCCGAATCTGGTCGCGCTCGTCGGGCTTGAAGAAATCCAGAATGCGCCCGATGGCCACGGCGGCGTTGGTGGTGTGGAGAGTCGAGAGGACCAAGTGCCCGGTATCGGCGGCATTAATGGCGGCCATGAAGCTGGTGGCGTCACGCATTTCCCCGATCATGATGATATCCGGGTCCTGCCGGAGGATGTGCTTGAGGCCCATCTCGAAGGACATGGAATCCAGGCCGATCTCGCGCTGTTCCATGACACACTGGTTGTCGTCGAAGACGTATTCGATCGGATCTTCGAGGGTGATGAGGTGCTTCTTGGTAGTGGCGTTGATGTGCTCGATCATCGCCGCCAGCGTGGTCGATTTGCCGCAGCCCGTGGAGCCGGAGATCAACACGATCCCGCGCGGCGCTTCGGCAATGGTCTTGAGGATCGGCAGGAGCCCCAATTCCTCGAAGCTGGGCACCTGGATTTTGACGTAGCGCATGGCCAGGCACCACTGGCCTTTCTGTTGGAAGACGTTGGTGCGGAAGCGCCCCACATTCGGGACGAAATACGAGAAGTCCACCTCCCGGTCCGCATCCAAACGCTGGCGAGCGTGACGGGGGACGATGCTGTCAACGACCTTGTTGACCCACTCCTCAGTGGGGATGGGACACTCGATGGCGATGAGCTGGCGGTTGATGCGGACAATGACCGGGCCGCCCACCTTGACGTGGACGTCCGAGGCGCCGCCGTTAACGGCGGCTTGCAGCACGCGATGAAAGATTTCCATAAAGCTTCCTTGATCGGACTGGGGATCGGGTGCGGAGGTTGCCCCTCCGCGTCCCAGCGCTGTCCTCCCGACCACAACGCTCCCCTGCCCCCCTTGCTTGACACCGCGTCCCGCCGGGCCTTGCGTCGCCGGGTAAGGCGCCCTACCTCCAGCGCCGGCTCGGTGGTCCCGTTAGGTTGGTTGAGTTTCGGTGAGTTGCTGCAAAATCTGTTGCGATTGGCGGGTGAGGCTGGTGAACAAAAGGGAGACCACGTAACCGGCGTGGCGGTTGCCGGAGCAATCGACCACGACGCCCGTGCCGCGCACCGGGCGGGCGTCCACCGGGGAGCGCAGGTCCACGGTCACTTCGGTCCAGGCGGGAATCGGATCAGCGGAGAGGAACTCGATCCCATTGCTGCGAATACAAACGTCGGCGGGCGAGAGCAAGAACTTGGTCTTGGGCGTTTGGACAGTAACTGGTTCAAAAAAACCCGAAGTGTCTAGTTTGGTCGTGCTCATAAGAACTGCCCCCAATTTAACACACTCCTTATCCGCGTCAATGATCGGCCGGCTTTTTTCCCGCCGCCGCGGGCCAGCAGGCGCCCCGCCGGGCCGCCACGCCCCCCTCCTACCACTCGATCACGGCCGCCCCCCAGGTGAAGCCCGCCCCGAAGACCAGCATCAGAATCAGGTCGCCCCGGCGCACCCGGCCGCTGCGGACGGCCTCGTCCAAGGCGATCGCCACCGAGGCCGCCGACGTGTTGCCGTACTTATCCAGGTTGATGAAGAGTTGGTCGGGCCGGATGTCGAGCCGTTCGCCCACCGCGTCAATGATGCGGCGGTTGGCTTGGTGCGGGATCACCAGGGTGATCTCGGAGATGCTCAGCTCGCACCGCCGTAACGCCTCCCGCCCGGCGGTGAACATGGCTTGGACGGCGTTCTTGTAGGTCTCTTTGCCATCCATGTGGATGTAATGGAGGCCCCGGCTGACGCTGTCCGCCGTCGCGGGCTGCCGGCTGCCCCCGCCGGGCACGCAGAGCAGGCGGCCCTTGCTGCCGTCCGCCCCCATGCAGGCCGTCAACAACCCGTGGGCGTTGGGGCGGTTCTGCAAGATCGCCGCCCCGGCGCCGTCCCCGAAGAGGACGCAGGTGTTGCGGTCTTTCCAGTCGATGATCGAGGAGAGCTTCTCGGCGCCGATGACCAGCACGGTGTCATAGGTGCGGGACATGATAAACTGCTGACCGATCTCCAGGGCGTAGATGAACCCGGAGCAGGCGGCCTCGATATCGAAGGCCGCGGCCCGGGTGGCCCCAATCTTCTCCTGCACCAAACAGGCGGTGGACGGAAACGGCATGTCCGGCGTCACCGTGGCGACGATGATCAGGTCGATGGTCGTCGGGTCCAGGTTCACGCTGGTCAGGGCCTGAAGGGCGGCCCGGGCCGCCAGGTCCGCCGTGCTTTCCGTGGGGCCGGCGATGCGCCGGGCCTTGATCCCGGTACGGGACGTGATCCACTCGTCGCTGGTCTCGACCATGTTCTCCAGGTCGGCATTGGTCAGGATGCGGGCCGGGACGTAAGAGCCGACGGCGGTGATCGAGCAGGTGCGGCCCTTGAAATCGTGCTTGGCGCGGGGGTTTTTGACCACTTTGGAGTGAGTATTCATGCGTGAACAGCAGCCAGGTTGGTGGAGACCGCACGCAGGCGGTCGGTCGCGGCCAGAATCTCGCGGGTGATCACTTGGTTGATCTGATTCTGGACGGCCTGGACGGCCTGCCCGATGGCGTTCATGATGGCCCGCTCGCGCGAGGAGCCGTGGGCGATGACCACATTCCCATTGAGCCCCAACAGGGGCGCGCCCCCGTGCGACTCGGCGTCCACCCGCTGACGGATGGTCCGGAAAGCGCCTTTGGCCAGCAGGGCGCCGAGCTGGCGCTTGGGGTTCTTGGTCAGCTCCTGTTTCAGCCAGCGGAACATGCTGTTGGCCAAGCCCTCGCACGTCTTGAGCACGATGTTCCCCACAAAACCGTCGCAGACCACCACATCGACCCCGTTGGCAAACAAATCGTGGCCTTCGATGTTGCCCAAAAAATTCAGGTCCACCTGCTTGCACAGCTTGAGCGCCTCCTGCGTCAACTCGTTGCCTTTGACATCCTCGGTCCCCACGCTGAGCAGGCCCACGCGCGGGCGGCGGTAGCCCAGAATCTCGCGCGAATAAACGCTGCCCATGATGGCGAAGTGCAGCAGGTGTGCCGGGCGGCACTCGATGTTCGCCCCGGCATCGACCAGCACAAACTCGTTCTCCGGGGCGGGGATGACCGCGATAATGGCCGGCCGCTCCACCGCCTCCAACGGGCGCAGCTTGATCGTGGCCGCCGTCACCACGCCCCCGGTGTTGCCCGGCGAGATCAAGGCTTCGGCCTGGCCGTCCTTGACCAGCTCGACCGCCCGCAGGATCGAGCAATCTTTCTTCTTGCGCAACGTGACCAGCGGCTTGTCCTCCATCGTGAGCGTCTCGCTCGCATGCACTACCACCACGCGCGGATCGCGCTGATGCCCGCGCCCCAAGGCCGCTTGAATCTCCGCCTCGTTCCCGACCAGGTAGAGGGTCGTGATTTTCGGCTGGGCGCGCAGGGCCAGCCGGGCCCCCTCCACGACCACCGCGCTGCCGTGGTCGCCACCCATGACATCCACTGCGATGCGCATAAAAAAATCGCGCGCCGGGCCGGGCCCCAACCCCGCCCGCCCCACGCCCAGGCGCCTAAGCCGGCGTGCTCACATTCACCACTTGTCGCCCGCCGTAATACCCGCACGCCGGACACACCCGGTGTGGCAACCGCGGCGCCGCGCACTGCGGGCAGGGGCTGAGCTGCGGCAGGGTCAAGACACTGTTATACGCCCGGCGTTGACGCTGGCGGCTATGCGACGGCTTGCGTTTAGGTACACCCATAAATACGGTCTATTCAAAATTTCAACTTATCCAAAACCGCCCACACCGACACGTCCGGGTCGGCGGACGGCACCTCACGAGGTTGGCGCCCGCGGGGCGGCAAAGCCCGCGGCAGCCCCTGACATTCGCTCCGGCACACCGGGTGCTGCGGAAAAGCGAGGAGAATATCCTCCCGCACCAGGGGCGTCAAGTCCACGCAATCATCGACCACGGCCACCCGTTCTTCCCCGCTCAAGGGGAGGTGGGCGGTCCACTCGGCCAGGACCAAGGGGTAGGGGAATTCCCGCAGGCAGCGGACACACTCGCAAGTGAGGGTCAGCTCCAGCCGGCCTTGGACCAGGACGGCTTGGCCTAACGTCTGTGCCACCAAGTCGTAGTGCAGTCGCGGCGGCAAGCGGATCAGTTCGTCCGGCTCACCCAGATCCAGCTCGGCGATGGGCAGCTCGCCCCGCAGGGTCAGGCTGGCCTTCTCCAGGTGACGCAAGTTGAATCTCAGAGACATAAACCAATTCCGGCGCGTGCGGGACCGCCCCGCGGCCCTCAGCGCTTCCCGCTGCGGCCCCGCGCCGCCGCAGTCCGTTTCTTGGGTTGGACAGCGGGGAGGAGTTTTCGTTTTAACGCCGCCTCCACCCCGGGGGGCACAAAGGCGCTGATGTCCCCGCCCAGCCGGCAGATTTCCTTCACAATGCGCGAACTCAGGAACGTGTACGTGTCCTTGGGCATCATGAAGATCGTCTCCACCCGCTCGTTCAGCTTGCGGTTCATCAGCGCCAGTTGGAATTCGAACTCGAAGTCCGAGATGGCCCGCAGCCCCCGGATGATGGCCTGGGCCGCGTGCCGCTGGGCATAGTCCACCAGCAACCCGGCGAAGGTGTCCACCTCGACCCCAGGGAAGGGCGCCACCGCCTGCTCCACCAATCCCCGCCGCTCCCGCAAGCTGAACAGCGGGGTCTTCGAATCATTCTCCGCCACCGCGACCACCACCCGGTCAAACAGCCGGGCCGCCCGCTGGATCACGTCCAAATGCCCGTTCGTGATCGGATCGAAGCTGCCAGGATAGATCACCGTTCGCATGGGCCGACTCTACGCCGCTCCGGAGCGGTCGCAATCAAATCCCCCACCCCCCCCCCCCCCTCCCCGCCCCCACCCCCCCCCAAAAACAACCCCCCAAACAATTCCTTTCCCAAAAAAAATTGGGGCCCCCCCGG
>JAJXTA010000042.1 GCA_021784265.1 bacterium
GCGCTCGAGACACCCTCGCCCTCGTTCGCCCACCGGATGGCGGCCCTGGCCGCACGCCGCCAGGCTCATCACTACGAAACTCGTCAGTGGTGTGGCCTCGAGAAAGCCGCCGCTGGCGGGTTGGATTCCCTCGAGAACCCGGAGCGTGCGGTTCCGGGTCAACTGGCGCGCCAGCCAGGCGACCGGATTGCGGGTGGGCCGGTGCCAGTGCCGGACGTGGCCCATCGCGATCAAGGCCGGGAGGGCGTAACTGACCACGGGCAAGCGGAGCGTGGCAAAGAGACGGCGGGGGCAAGCGGCGAGCTCGAACGGCAACGCGACCACCTGCTGCCAGGCCGCAGGCCCGACGCCCAGCCGCCCGGCCAGGGCGCACATGGTCAGGATCGGCACCGAAAACGTTCGGTCCCGACCGTAACGGCGGACGATGGCGGTGGCCAGCCGCTCAGGCCCTGGGCCACCGGCGTGCTCGGTGAGCCACCGTTCGGCCCGGGCGACGGTGGGGCGATAACGCTGATCCGCGCCGGGAACGACGCCGAAGGCGGCCCAGACCAAGGCAGTAGTGCTGATGTTGCTCAGGCTCAGGGTGGTGTCGCCCCAGCCGCCGTCGGGGTTGGCGTGGGCGGCGAGCCAAGCCAAACCGGCTTGCACCTGGTCGGTGCCGGCGAGGTTGCCCGCGGAGGTTCTGCCTTGGGCGTGTTCCGCCAGGGTGAGGGCGGCCACCGCGGTGGCGGTCGAGAGGGCGCTGCTGGACAGGTCGCCGGTCCAGTAGCCGTCAGCGTTGCGCGCCGCGAGCAGCTCGGCGCGGGCGCGGCGCAGGGCGGCAAGTAACCGCGGCTCGAGGGCTGAGGCCAACGCCAGTGACGCCGGGCTTTACCGCCCCGGGGGATGGGTGACCGCGTCCTCGGATTCGGCCGGGAGCGCGGCCTTGCGAGCGGGCAGGAGGGCGCAGGCTTCCTTGCAGCCGAACAGCCGGCTCAGCAGCAGGCGGTTGCGGCTCACCCATTGATAGACCTTTTCCGCGATCCAAATCACGCCGGGCAGCCACAACACCAACGCCACCGGCACCAGCAACGGCAAGCGCATCCCGACGAACCGAATGCAGCGGGCGCCCCGGTAAATCCGCCCTTCGGGGGTGATGCAATGAATCGCCTCGAGCAACGCCTCCCGGGTAAGGGTGGGAGCGAGACGGCTGGCCCGCGGGTCCGCCAACGGCAGGAGGCTGAGCCGATGAAACCAATCCAGCCAGCTCAGCACCCGCATCTGGAAGGTGCACATCGGGCACTGGTCGTCATACAGAACGAAGTGAGTCGCGGCGCGCTTGGCCATCGCCCGCAACCTACTCCCGGGACGGGGTTCGGGTCAACCGCAAGGCCGAGTTCAGCGCGATGTTGCCGCGGTCGCGCTGTGGGGCCGGTTCATGCCCAAGCAGGGCGTTTGTCCCGGTAAGCCACTTGTCGAGGCTACAGTGGTGCAGCTCATGCCACCCGCCTTGTCCAACGCGCACAGTCGGACCGCTGCACCGCTCTCCTTCTCCCGCCGGGCAACTGCGAGGCTACGGGGGCAAGCAGACCCGCACGCGCGGTGTGTGCGCACCCGCCCTCACCCCGTCCCTGCATCCGGGGGGGGGGGAGGTCCGGATTGGCTGCTGGGCCGGCGAAGTGTACCGGGGCGCCTTCAAGGGGACCCAACGACGACGCGGAGGAAGAGGTTGCTCTGGCCCAGGGGAATGTTGGGGAGAAGCGCGGAGGTGTTGGTCTTCAAGGCGACCTCGGCGCCATCGAGCCAGAGGATGGGGTGCGTCAAGGCGGTGGCCTTTAGGAGCCGATAAGTTGTATTGGTTTGACCATAGAGCGTGAGAGAGGCAGGGCCTCCGTCAGGCAGGCTGGCGTCGAGCACGGGCTGAGGCCCAAGGAGGACCAGCCGGCCCGGATGCACGATGACGTTCGTGTAGGCGTGGGTGCCGCTGGTGGCGTCGATCTGCCAGACGCGCAGCCGGATCAAGGCCGAGGTCTGGTTGGCGAGGGCGGTGAAGCTGAGCAGGCCCACCGGCTGCGCGACGGGGAGGGCTGGGGTCTGGGCGACCGCGAGGGTCAGGACACTACCGGTGGCGGCGAGCTGGAGTTGCGCGTTCGTAATGGCCGCAGTCAGTGGTTCGAAGGTCACGTTGGTGAGGCGATCCAGAGGGAGGTTCAGGGCTAGGCGCAAGACGCTCAGGCCGTCACTGGCGCTCACGAGGAGGGGCGCGCTGCTGCTTGCGCCTGCCGGGGTCACGGCCGTGCCCCAATCCACTTCGAGGTAGTCGGCCACGGTGGCGGTGAAGGTCTTGGCGTCGCTCAGGGGTGGTTGGCCGTTGTCCGTGACGCGGACGGTAATGGGATAGGCGCCCTGGGCTTGGGCCGGGCCGGGCCGCCAGCGGAAAGCGCCGGTTGCCGGGTCGATAGCCGCCCCGGCGGGGGCGCCGGGGTCGAGGCTGAACTGTAGCGCCTCGGTCGGCAGATCGGCATCCGTCGCGGTGGCGGTGAGGGTGAGCCAACGCCCGACGCTGACGACCTGGTTCGGGATGGGCGCCAACACGGGTGGTTGGTTCGAGGCGGTTACGGTAATGAGGAAGGCGTTGGTGGCGCTCAGTGGCGGTGTGCCATCGTCGGTGACGATCACCGTGATCAAAGCGCCGCTGCCGGCTAGGCCCAAGGGCGGGGTCCAGGAGAATCGGCCGCTGGCGGGGTCGAGGGTTGCGCCCGCTGGCGCGCCCGGCGCCAACCGGAAGGCGAGTTGTTGGGGCGGGGCATCCGGGTCCGTGGCGCTGAGGCTTAGCGAAAGCGTCGCCCCAGCATGCACCAGTTGGTTGGCCAGCGGACCAAGTACGGGCGGATGGTTCACCGCCTGGACGACGACGGCGAAGGTCTGGGTCGCGCTCATCGTGGGCGAGCCATTGTCGGTGACCCGGACGGTAAGGAGGTTGGTGGTGCCGCCGGCCCCGGGTCCGGTGGCCCAGGTGAGCAAGCCGGTGGTCGGCGCGATGGCGGCGCCGGGCGGGGCGCCCGGGTCGAGGCTGTAAGTCAGCGTTTCGGCAGCGCCATCGGGGTCGGTGGCTTGGGCGGTGAGGCGGAGGGTGGCTCCCTCGAGCACGGTTTGGTTGGTGATGGGTGCCAGTAGCGGGGGGTGATTGCTAAGGGTGACCGTGGTTTGAGCGTCGGGGGTGGGGTGGGGGGCCTCTTGATCGCCCAAGTTGTCCGTGGCCACGCTATAGAAGGCGTAGCGGTTGCCGGCTTGGCCGGAGTAGAGCGCCCCCGACAGCGTGGTTTGTTGCAGCCAGGGCAGGTAGGGTCCGCCGTTGACCGAGACGAAGATATCGTAGGAGGCGATGCCGCTGCCGCTGGGGTCCTGCGCGGTCCAGCGCAACGGGATCTGCGGTGTGCTGGCGGGCGGGAGGGCGGCGACGGCGCTGGTGGGAGCCACGTGGTTGGTCGGCGGGAAGGGGGCATAGACCAGGTCGTAACTCCCGCTGCTGTTGTAATCCAGGAGGTGCAGGAGGTTTTCCTTGGTGGGGCGCACGCCAGGCTGGGTGAAGGTGTAGTGGGTGATCCAGGCGTTGGTTGTCACCGGAAGCTCGGTGCCGTCGGCGCGCATCACATGGGTGAGCTGCCATTGCCCGTCGGCCGGATCGGGCACCTGGAGATAGGACCAACCGGCAGGCAGACTCGCCGTGAGTTGGACCGTCAGATGATCGGCCGTTGCCGGACCATCGACGGTCCCGGTCGTCACGGCCGTGACGGGGGCGGTCGTGTCGTCGCTGAAGTAGAGCGTGTCGGGCAAGTGTTGCGGGTCGGTGGAATCGTGGACCAGAAAGGCCTCCGGTCCGTTGGTGGAGACCCCCGGCGCGGCGACGAGGTGAATGAGTTCGTGGATTTCGACGTTATCGATCAAGGAGGTCTCGCGCCCGCCGAGGGCATCATCGTGTTGGAAGGTGGCGCTGTAGTCCAAGAAGAAGCCCATGAGCGAGGCCTCGAGCAACCAGCGCCCGATCTTGATCGCGCCGGGGTCCAGGTCGCCGAAGTCCACCGTGAGCGAGGGGCTCAAGCTCTGGCCCGCCACCTCGGTGGCCAGGATGTGGAAGTCGATCAGCAAGCCCTTCAGGTTTTCCACGATTTTGGGCTGGGCGGAGGTGATTGAGAAGTTCCGCGCGACCCCTTGGCCGACGTTGTGGACGAGCACGGCCAAGGAGAACGGTTCCGCCGGCTCAATCTGCGGCGTGAACGGGTCGTCGCTGATCACGTCGCGTTGGTGGAAGTATTTCACCTCGAGCTTCGCGTTGGGATAGACGGTGACGGGCCCGGGGACCAGCGGGTTGGCGGTGGTGACGCCGCCGGAGGTGTAACTGAACACGCCACCGACCGTGTAAACGACGGGTGCCGTGGGCGCGGCCTCATCCAGGGGCAAGATGACCCAGCGAGCGCTCCCGGTGGTGTTGGGGCCGAGGGTCCAGAGGTCGGCGCCAACCATGAACACTTGATTCGTATCGTTGGTCCCCCCGGTCGCGGGCGTGAGGCCGGTCAGGTCGGGCGGCAGGATCACGAACTTGTCATTGGCCAGTTCTCCTTGCGGATCATAGATGGCAATGGCGACGTTCACGTCGGTCAGCGGCTGGTCGGACTGATTGGCGATCTCGAGGGTCGTGCCGACCCCTTTGCGGGTGAACACCGCCTCCTGATCGATTTGCAGCCGCACTTGGGCGCAGACATTGGCCTCTTGGGCGCGGGGCGTCGGCCGGGCCAGAGGAGCGGGTGCGGGCGGGGGTAGGGTGGGCGTCGCCGGGGTCCAGGCGTAGGTCACCAGCCGGGGCTGGGTCGGTGCGTTGAAGGTGGGATCGCTCAGTAGGGAAGCGGCCAGATCGGCGGTGGTGGCGTTGGGGGGGAGGGGCCGGGTGGCGGCGCTGGTCCAGTCCTTGAGTAACGCTTGCGGGGAGGCGTAGCCCAGCCACTGGGCGAGCGTGGCGGCCGAGTCATTCGCGTTGGTCATCCCGCCTGGCCCCACCGCCTCGCTCGCCGCCGCCCCCGAGGAACGGGACCAGGCGTTGGCCACCAGCTCACTGAAGGCGGTGGGAGTGGCCGTCACCTTGGTTTTGCCGATATTCACACTGCCGGACACCGTTGCGCCGAACCTCACCGCGCCCGCGCCGGCGACCACCTGCAGCGGCCCCGGGCACGACTTGAATTCGAGCCCGCCGCCCACGGTCATGACACCGTTGGCGGTGCCGCTGCCGGTGTAGTTGGTCCCGTGCGGGGCCGGGGCGGTGAGGGAGACGGCGCCTTTGAAGGCAATCGTGCCGCCCCACTGCGCCCCGCCGGACAAGCAGATCTTCGGATTATCCAAGCCGCAACTGGTGATCAGCGTGGCGTGCCCGCTGCCCGCGCCCGAGACAATGGGCTTCTTGGCGGCGAAGCCGCCGGCGACGTAGTTGGCCAAGCCGACGCCAGGGACTTGGATTTGGCCTTTGTGTGGGCCGGGACCCAGCGCGATGGCGACCTTAAAAGTGGCATCGACGCCGGTATCGACCTGCGCCTCGACGCTATTGACGCCGTTGACACAGCACGTGCAGGTCTGGCCCGAGCTGGCGAATTTGAGCTTCAGGCCGGAGAGCGTCGCGTAGGGGGGGAGGCCGCGGGCGATGGCCGCGCCGAGGGCGGCGGCGACGGCCCCCTTCAAATCGGCCTTGTTACACTTGCGCTTGAACACCAGGGGGCTGCAGGCGCAGTTGTTGCTTGGGCTGAAACTGGGCGGGGTCGGGTAGATGTTGACGATGGTTTGCGGCTTGGCGGGATTGAAGACCCCCCAGCCAGCGCCGCCGGCACCGCCCCCGCCGCCGCTCAAGCCCCCGCCACCCCCACCCCCGCCACCCCCCCCGCCTCCGCCACCACCACCACCCCCTCCGCCACCGCAGTTGCCCCGCGCATTCACCACCTGAATGGGTACCGGGTACAAGACGTTGAAGGGGCCGCACACCAACTGCCACTGGACCCCGGCGGTGATGGTGCAGGGGCCTTGGTCGGTCCCCGCGAGGCGGGCGTCGGGCTGGGGCTGGGGAGAGCCCGGGCGGCTCTTGGCCCGTGACGCCGCCAGGGCGCCGGGACCGAGCCGCTGGACGATCACCGGCACCGTGACGGCGCCGTTGGCGGGCACGGCGTCGAGCTGGGTCACCAGGGGCGTGATGGCCCAGAGCGGATGGGTGTCGAAATGGATTTGGACGTTTTGAGCGGCGATGAGCCCGTGATTGGTAATGACGAGGTTGATCTGCGCTTGATCGTTGGTGATCTGCGACAGGTCGATCAGGCTCGGTTCGAGAGTGACGACCGGGGTGGGCACATTCGCTTCGAAGACGGACTGGAGGGTGATCTCCGTGCGGTCTTCGACGTCCACCTCCTGGACCGACCAGGTGTAACTGACCAGTTGGCTGCGCAGGAAGACCAGCTCGTCATCCACCGAGCCGGCGTTGATCGTGAGGGTGCCGGTCGAGCGGTCGTGGCCCGGGGCGTCGGCCTCGAAGTTGTAGGTCCCTTCCCGGAGCCCGGTGGCCAGGAAGCCCCCGTTGGTGTCGGAGAGCCCGTTGGTGACCACGTTGCCGGTGAAGGGGTCGGTGAGCACCACGGTGGCGCCGGCGAGGTTGGTCGGGTGATCGCCATAATAACTCCGCTCATCGACGGTGGTGAGCTTTAGGTCACCCAGGGCGTCGGAGACGTTTTCGAGGACAAAGGGGAGAGAGGCGCTCGCGGTTGGGCCGGCGAGGGCGAGGGTGCCTTTGTACTGGCCGATGGCCAAGTCCGGTGGCGGCAGGAGCTGCAAGGTGATGGTGTTGGTCGTCCCCGGCAGGAGGGAGGGCAGGGGATTGGTGGAGGCCACATGCATCCAGCCCACGTCTGGCACCACGACCTGCAGGGGCCCGCTCTCGGCCCCGCCGGTGTTGACCACCTGGACCTTGACCAGGGTTTGGTCCCCGCGGACCATGCCTTGGCTGAGGACAGTGGGCTGGAGCTGGAGCTGAGGTTGGTGAGGCTGCACCGCCACCCGCAGCGGGATATCAACGCTGGCACCTTCGCGCGAGGTGATCTGGACGTGGAACAAGCCCAGGGCGTTCTCCTCGACTTGCGAGCGGAGCGTGTAGGTTAACGTGGCCGTGCCCGAGCCGGGCAAGGTGCTGTCCACGTTGAGCGTGACGCCCAGGTCCGTGGCGCCCACGGCTTCGGCCTGCAAGCCAGTGAGCGGCACGCTGCTCAGGTTCTGGAGCGTGATGGTGCCGGTGGCCGAGCTGAGGGCGAGGAGGGTTAGGTTAACCTGGCTCGGGTTGGCGCGCAGGCCCAAGATCGTGAACTGGCCTTGGACCGGCGCCGTGCTCATCCCCGGGTGGGCCGCGCCAATCTGGTACTGCCCGGCTTCCCCGGGCAAGGGGGTGAAGGTGGCGGTGAACTGGCCGGTGGCGTCGGTCAGGGCGGTGATCACCCGGTCGCTGCCGCCCACCAGGACGTGGACGTTGACGACGACGAAGGCCGCAGGACCACCACCCACGCGCGTGGCTTGGCCGTGGAGGGCGATGGGGGTGCCGGCCACCGCCGTCTGCACATCGGTGGCGACCGTGGCGGTGTAATCCGGGGTGACGTGGATCGGGGTGGGCGCAATGGCGGTGTTGTTGCCCTTGAGCGCCTCGAGCACGTGGTTGTCCGGGTCCACGACGACGATGAGCCAGTAATCACCCGGGGTGGAAGGTAGATAGAAGGGAGCGGTGACCGCGAAATCCTGGCCTACGCCCAGGGTTCCCGTGAAGGGGAACTCGCCCACGAGGGTGGCGTCGCTGGTCAGGAGCGGGGTGGTCGCCAGGTAGGTGCGCTGCACCCAACTGCCAGAGGCCGGGGCCAGACCCTGGTTGACGACCCGATAGCTGTAGTTGACGGCTTGGCCGGTCTGGCCGTTGGTGACGACGTTCAAGCCGGTGATCGCCAGGTCGGGCAGTGCCAGGTCCGACACGATGAGCGTGGCCGCCCCCGGGTTAAAACCGGCAGCGCTCGCGGTCACGGTGAGGCTCTGGTTCGAGTTCACGACCCCGTTGCGCAGGGAACTGATGGGGAAGGCGGCGGCGGTCATGCCAGCGGGGATGGTCAAGCTGGGCGGCAGCGTCGCCAGCGTGGCATCACTCGAGGCCAGCGACACGGTCACGGGCGTGTTGGTCGAGGTGTTGCGGCTCACGGTGCCCGTCGTCGCCGGGCTCAGCCCGCCGGCCACCAAGCTCCGGTCTAGCGTCAGACTCAGGCTGGGGCCGTGGGTGTCCAGAATCGCGAGGTCGGCGGCAGCCCCCAGCTTGAGCCTTGCGCCGGTGAGAGCATCCAGAAAGAAGACGCGGACGGTCGCGGCCTGGGTGCCGTCGGCCAAGCCATTGTCCACCGCCAGCACGGGGAAGGAAGTAACCATCGCGTTGGGGCCAAAGGTGATTTGGCTGGGCACCCACAAGCGGCTGGGGTCGCTGCTCTCCAACTGGAGCGTCAGGGAATGGGTGTCGGCGGGGCTGCGGGTGAGGGTGGCGGTGGTCGTGGGAGTGGCCCCCCCTTTGGTGAGGGTGGTCACGGGCGTGGTGAGGGTCAGCGTGGGCCAATCGTTCTCCTGAACCGGGACGGTCACGGAGGCGTCGGCGTATCCCGGGGCGGAGGCGGTGACCAGATAGGCCTGGTCCGCCGTGAGCCGGCCGTCGTCGCTGGCGGTGAGCAGGAAACTCGCCGAGAGCTGGTTGGAGGCGATCGTCACCGGGGCTTGGGGCGACAACTGGCTCGGGTCCGAGCTGTCGAGGTTGACGACCAGCGGTTGGGAGGAGGGGGTGTCGCGCCAGACGGTGGCGACGAGGGTTTGCCCCTCGAGGACTGCAGGCGCGGCTAGGCTCAGGCTAAGCTGGTGCACGTCGGCGTCGATCACGGTCAAGGTGCCGCTGTCGCCGGCCAAGCCGGGGGCCGTCACTCCGATGACGACGTCTTGGTCCCCGTTGGGCACACCGTCGGGCACGACCGTCAGGTTGAAGCCGGCGGTAGCCTGGCCGGCCGGGATCACGACCGTCGGCGGGCCGATGATATTCGTGGTGTTCGCGTTGCTGATGGTAATGGCGACGGTCAGCGGCAGGCCGAGATTGCCGTTCCGCGTCACCACGGCGGGGAGAGTGGGGTTGGTCGTATTCTCGGCGATCTCCGTGACCGGGAGGGTGAGGGTCAGGGCGGTGGGGAGGAGGGTCTGGTTGGTGGCGGCGGCCAGGTTGTTGGTCTCGGTCTGCTCGAGGACCGCGTGGTCGCTATCGGTCTGCACGGCCAGCGTGACACTGCCGGCGGTGATGGTGGGCGGCAGGAGAACCTGTTGGGTCTGGCTGAGCGACTGGCCGGCGTCGAGGGAGTTGGTCACGGTGAAACTGGCCAGGGCCGTCATTTGGAGGAGCGCGGGATCCGGCGAGTAATAGACCGTTTCGACCCACGGTGCGGTGGCGGTGGCCGCGCCCTGGTTGGTGGTGATCCAGGAGACGGTGATGGGCTGGCCGGGCACGGCGATGGCCGGGGCGCCCAGTTGTACGACCGCCAGGTCGGGCAACGGCGGCAGGGAGAACGTCACCGGCACGCTCACCGCCGTGTTGTTGGTCTTATTGGATTCGGGCTGTTGGTTGAGGGCGTCGGCGGTGACCAGGAGGTAATAACTGGTGGCGGGTTGGCCGCTGGCGAAGGGGAGGGTAACCGTGCCGCTGTTGGTGTAGCGGGCGCCGGGGGCCAGGGGCGTCAATCCGGCGTTGCCCTGGTCGGTGAGCGCCAGGGCATTCCCCCCGCTCGAGCTGCTGGCGGCCCAGACCCGATCACTCCACGTGGCCAACGCGGGGCCGTCTCCTTGGTTTTGGACGACCCAAGAGACCAGGAGAGGTTGGCCGAAACGGGCTTGCGAGGGGACACTCACGGTGGTCACCACCAAGTCCGCCGACGCCAAGTGGATGGGTTGCGGCGCCACGGCGGTGTTATTGGCGGTGTTCAGCTCGAACACGCGGTCGTCGCTGTTCACCGTGACGGCGACAAAGCGGTTGCCAGACTGGGTGTCAGGCAGGATCACGATCTGAGTGCGCGTCAGCGATGCCCCGGGTGGGAGGTTGTTGGTGAAGAGGAAATTGCCTACCACCGCCGGGTTAGCGCCGGTCGCGTTCTGGGCGACGGCGATGGTCTCGACCCACGGCCCCAGGGCGTTACCGGGGCCCTGATTGGTGACCATCCAGGTAATTGGCACGGGCTGGCCGGCGAGCGCTGGTGCCGGGCCGCCCACCCCGCTGACGGCCAAGTCCGGATAGAGCGCGAGGGTCGCGGTCACCGAGGTGGTCGCCGCGTTGTTGTATGGGGCGGTGCCTTGGCTGTTGTACTCGAAGACGTTGCTCAGGGCATTGGCGAGCACCTCGATCTGCATGACCCCCACGCCAAGCGCGCCATTGGGGAGCAGGAACGTGTATTGCCGCGCGGACGCGCCCCCGGCGGCAATCGGGCCGGCGCCGTTCGTCGAGGCGTCGTAGGGCAAGAGGCCGTCGAGCAAGGTCTGCCCCGTGGTTCCGTTCCGGACCACCACTCGGTCCTCGAACCCGCCCCGCACCGGTCCCACCCCGACATTGGCGTCCTGCCAGGAGATGACGAGGCTGTTGCCCGATTGCGGATGGGGCGGAGTAACGCTCAGGCTCTGGACCACGAGGTCCGGGTAAGCCGCCAGCGTGGAGC
>JAJXTA010000043.1 GCA_021784265.1 bacterium
AAAGACGTTGCCCTCGGCGGTAATCGAGACGTTGCCCGGCTGCGGCCCAAAGGCCCCGGTGCCGGCGTCCCCCGTCCCGCTGCTGCCGTTGGGCAGGAAGCTGGTCACGTTGCCGCCGGCGTTGATGGTGACGTCGCCGCCCGCCGCGGTGCTGATCCCGCCCAGGCTGGTCGAGACGAAGTAGAAGGTGAGGCCGATGGGGCGGTACCGCTCGTAACCCTGGGTGTTCGCCCCGGTGTTCACGTCGCCAAACGCGGTCGTGACATTGATGTTCCCGCCGGCGAGCGTGCGAATTCCATCGGAGCCGGCCGCGAGGAGGTCGGCGTTGACCAGGACGTCATTGGCCGCCCAGAGATCAATGTTGCCGTTGAGGGTTTGGATGATGGCGCCGCCGTTGAGGTAAATCCCATCGGTGCCGGGGGCGGGCCGGGCGGTGAGGTTGGCGGGCCCGGCGGCCAGTTTCACGCTCCAGTTTCGCCCCGCCTGAATGCCCGCGCTGGTGTCCAGGGTGATGTTGCGCCCGGCCTGCAAGCTGAGCGTCGCGCCGGGGTCGGCGCTATCGGGCAGACTCCAGAGGGTGCTCAGCTCGATGTCCCGGGTGGCCTGCAGACTGATCTGCGAGAGTTGATTCCGCGCAATCAGGTTGTTGAACGAGGCGACACTCAGGGTGAGGGTGTCCGGGCTGCCGGCGCTGGGCGGATCGCTTGGGTTGACCACCCCAGTCCCGGGCGCCGGGTCCCCACTCGCCGCCAGCACGATGTTGGCCGGGTCAATCGTCAGTTGGCCCGCGCGGAAGCCGTGGGTGGCGTGGGCGTCGATGGTGGAGTGGAGGGCGCTCATTTGCGGGGCGGAGATCTCGACTTGCCCGCCGTTGCCGCCTTGGGCGCCACCGCGCGCGGTGACCGTCGAGCCCGCTTGGTCGGAAAAGGCGCGACCGGCTTGGATCGTCACCGTTCCCCCCGCACTGAGCCCCTGGTTGCCGCCATCGGCCCGGAGCGTGGAGTGGGGACCCAGGTTGACGGTGTCGCTGGCCACCAATTCGATCGTCCCGTTGACGTCGCGGGCCGTGTTCGCCTGCACCAGCCCGCCCTGGTTGACCACCGCCGCGTGCATGGCGATCACTCCGCCATCGGCAATGACGCGGCCGGAGTTGTCCACCGAGCCCGCCGGCAACGTCACCCGGGCGCTCAGCCCCCGCCCGTCGGGCCGGTCACTAACGAGCACCTCTTTGCCGGCGTAGAGTCCCACGTCGCCCTGCGGGGCGGCGATGGTACCGTGGTTGTCAACATGGTCGGCGATGAGGAAGGCCGACGCCCCTTTGGCCAGGTTGATCCGGCCGTAGTTCACGATCTCCGCGCCGGGCGGGGGTACGGTGAAGGCCCAGGCGCCGCCGCTGCCGAGGTCCGGCATGGGGATCGGGGAGGTCGTCATGACCAACCCGTGCGCCGTGATCGAGGCCAAACCGCCGATGTAGAACCCGGCGGCGTTCTGCAACACCACATAGCCGTTGGCATTCAGGTTGCCTAGGATCCGGGACGGGTTGGGGTCGGTGATCCGGTTCCACACCAACGAGGAAGCCGACGGCTGGACGAACGTGGTGGTTTCCCCCAGACCGACGTTGAAACTTTGCCAGTTGATGAAGGTTTGGTCCGAGGTCCGGATCGTGAGCTGACTGCCGGCCGCGGTCACGGTGGCTTTGCCCTGGGTCACCGTGGGACCGTTCGGGTTCGCCCAAGCGCGAGAGGGTGCCCACGCCCCCAGCCCGCCGAGCAGCACCGCCGCCGCCGCCCTCCACCGCGCCCCGGCACGCCGGGACCGGTCGGGCCACCGGCCGTTGGCCGCAGTTCCTCCGCCCAGGGGCGCCACGCCGCCGTTAGGATGCCGCTGCTTCATCAGACGAGCCTAACTTAGCCCAACCCCGGCGAAAGTGAAGGAGCTACTTGGAGTCATGAGTTTCGTCGATTGTGGACGACAGCCGGGGCCTCAGAATTGGGCGGAAAGGGCGAAGTCCAGGCGCGGCTGCCCAGCCTCAGTAAACGGTGTGGACAACAACGGCCAGGTGCACAACAACCGGGCGTCGAAGTGGGAACCGAAGGTGGCGACGCCGCCGAAGCCCACGCCCCAGAGAGGAATGCGGCCTTGGCGCCCGGCGGGATCGATGAGGTAGCCCTCGCCGTAATCAGTATAGATGGAGCCGCGGATGACGAGGGCCTGTTTCCCCGCCGTGATCCCCACCACATGGGGCGGCGTTTTTTGTTCCAGCGTTACCCGCCAACCGTTGTCGCCAAAGACTTCCCCCTCCCGATAGCCGCGCAGCCCGGCCACGCCGCCCAGGCCGTACTGCTCGTTCACGATCAGCGGCTGGCTCGCCCACTGCCCATCCGCATGCAACGCCAAGTGCCAGTCCTTGAAAATCTCCTGGTCGCGCCCGAAGCTGGCGGTGAGGACGTGGTAATAGCCGTTGGCTTGGCTGGAGCCGGCGGTTTCCATGAATTGGCTCCCCTCGTTGAACAGCCAGCCGAAGACGTTGGGCGAGTAGCCCAGGCTTCCATCAAACATCCCGGAAGCATCGCGCCGGGTGCCGTCCCAGCGCAGGCTTAAGGGCAGATACTGCACCGAGCGGGCCGTGGTGGGCACCGGCGAGGGCACGTTGTACACCACGGGCGGATTGGGGGTGCCGTTGGCGTTGACCGTGATTTCGGTGAATTGAAAGTTGTTGGTCTTGAAGCTGGTGAGTTGGAACGTCTTGAAATCGATCCCCAGCGAGAGGGTCGAGTGGATGCCGCCCCAGTCGGGCAACGGGAGGCTAAAACGGGCGCCCAGGTCCCCGTTGAGGGTCAGGTCCTGCTGGAAATCTTGGCGGGTTACCTGGCGCACGCCGGGCACGTTATAGATGACGTCGTTGGCGAGCGTCTCGAGGCCCGTATCGATGGTCGAGCGGCTGGCAAAGAAGGTCAGCTCGGGCTGGGGCAACGACGCGGGCAGCCGGAAGCGGCGGGTGGCTTCGTCGTAACCAAACCCGGTGTTGTTCTGCCCCAGGGCGTCGGCGACCGCTTGCGGGGCGCCCAGGGGGAGGCGGTAGAAAGCGCTGTAGTTGGCCACCCGCGGCTGATCGTAGAAGGACCATTGGTTGGCGGTTTTGTACAGCTCCGGCGAGAAGCTGTACTGGACCCCGAGGGCATGGTCGAGCTGCCAGAGGTTGTCATACATGGCCGAGGCATTGAGCCGCAGCTCGGGCGTTCCCGGGGAGCTCTGATTGCTGAATTCGACCTTGCCATGGAGCGGGAGCCGGTCGTTCACATGCAGGAGGAGGAGCGAGGTGTCCTCGACCGGGCCCGGGCTGAGCTCGCCGGAGATTTGGCGGTCCTGGTTGGCGTTGGCCCGGTCCAACTCGGCGCTGAAGACCGGCCCCACCAAGATCGTGTTGGTGTGCAGGCTGGGGAGGGCCCGCATCACGTTATTGGAGCTGAAGTAGTGGTTGTTGACCACCATAATACCCACCAAGCGGCCCTCGAAGACCCGAATCTTCACCACCCCATTGGTGAGGCGCTGCGCCGGGATGGTCACATTCACCGTCGGGTAGCCGCGGCTCCGATACTCGGTCTGGAGCTGCGCAGCCGCTTTGACCACTTGGGAAACCGCCACGTTCGTCCCGGTAAAGGGCGCGAAGATGGACTGGATCAGCCCGGTGGAGAGCAGGGTGTTGCCGGTGACCTCGTACGAACGAACGACAAAGGTGGGCGCCGCGTTCGTCGCCGGAGGTGGTTGGGGCGGGCTGACGGGGGAAGCGGGCGGCGCGGCCGCGGGGCGGCGGGCTTGAGCGGCCAGCGGCGCTGTGGCCACAACCAGGCCGAGGGCAAGCAGCGTTGCCCACCCCCACGCGCGCCGCCAGGTTGAGCCACCACTGGCACGCTTGACCCCGGACCTCGTGGTATGCCTCCTGAAGGCCGGAAGGGTGCGGGCCAAGGCGAGGCAGCGGGGGGTACTCAACACCTGGCTCCTGAACTCGATGGTGCTGGAACCTCGAGCCTGCTCCACTTGGTCCGAGGCTCCGGCTGGGAGCAGCAAGCTTGCAACGGTCAACACCAGTTTACCTTACCGCTTCGTCGTCGGCGGCCGCGAGGCCGCCGCGGAGCCATCCCGTCCGCTCGCAGCCGGCGGCCCACACCCGGCCGTGGCCGGCGGGGGTGCTGGCAGGGGACATGGTTGCAACACAGTTCATCGCGACCTAATTAGAGCAGCGAAAAGGCCGGGCGGCTACCGCAGTCCTCGGCCTCGCTAGCAAGAAATCGGACATGGCCATCGGGCCGTCAAAGCCGTTATGGCGCAGCGGGTTATGGGAAGATGACGACGACGCGGTGGTTGGTTGCGGCGACCTGTAACGCAATCGCGACCCGCCGTTGCCGGGGTGGGCGGAGCCGCCGTGGGCCGACGCGAGGTATGAGGTCCGCGCGTCACCTTTTGGCCACAAAACCCACGGCAGCGCCCGCAGGAGGCGAGCCGTCCGCCCAACGCTGGCGCCATCAAGCCATTGCATCGGAGGCGGCGAAGTCCGCAACCAAGCAATGGATGTCCTGTGGTCGTGGGAGGCGTTCCCGCCTCAATGCTAGTCTGTTACCCGTGAGCCGCGCGTGTGGCTCAACGTCGGAATCAACCTCGAGTGCCAGCGCAGTGACCAATTTATGAGCCATCGGACTAGAACCATAGTGATCCTGGCGGCGGCCGCCTTGGCGCGGCAAGCTGCCTTTGCCGCTAATAACGACCTCGTGCTCGGTTTCAATGGGGGCGGGGCCGGCAATGATTATGTCATCAACCTGGGTAACGACGCGACCGCGGTGGGTGTCGGCGGCAACGCCGTGGTGAACCTCAGCGGCGACTTCAACGTCACGACCTTCGGCAGCACGTTCACCAGCGGGAACGCCGCCTGGGGCGTCGGCGGCGGGACCAGCAGTCTGAACCCGGTGGCGTTTCTCACCGCGCTGCGCTTGGGCGGCCCCGGCAACCCGGGCTTGGCGGGCTCCGGCGCCCCCGTGACGGGCCAGACGGCGGCGGATGGCAGTGCGACCGCCGGGTACTTCAACGCCGTATTGAATAACACCGGCAGCTTTCCCGCCTTGGGCAGCGCTGGCGGGAGCGCCCTGGTCCCAGTCTCCGCCCTGGAAAGCTGGACCGCCAAAGTCACGGCCAACGCGAGCGGAAGTCTGCTCGGCGACAAAGGCATCAACCCGACCAGCGCCGCCCATGGCACCGGCGTTTACTACGAAGACCTCTACCGGGGAGGCAAGAGCGGGTCCTCGATGAATTACACCTACCAGGGCTATTTCACCTTCGACCCCGCCAACAGCCTGGGCGGCGGCACCCTCACCTTCACCCCCGCGGGCCTCACCGTGGTCCCGGAGCCTGCACCTTTGGCTTACGGGTTGGTGGTGGGCGGCGGGCTCTTTCTGTACCGCTCCTGTCGGCGAGGCGGCCGTAGGCAGGCGTAAGATCTCCGCTCTGCCAGCCGGTGTCGCCAATTCTCTATCCTCGACTCCGCAACCAACAACCGTACACCTGACAAAACCATGAACTATACCCTTAACAAAGCAATCAGCCTCGCCTCGGCTGCCGTGGCCTTGGGGCTCACCGCGCCGGCGCTGGGCGCGAACGTAATCTACCTGACCGGTTCCACCGCCTTCCGGGGCAACTGCTACGGCGTCCTCTCGACCGCCGGCGCCGCCGGTGGCCTTTGGGACACCGCTCCGGACATCGCCACCTTTGGCAACGCGAACCCGGCCGGGTGCAATTACATGTTGTTTCACGGCTTCATCACGAACGTGGAAACCTATGTGTCTTGCCTGTGGAGTGGCTCGGAGGCCGGTATCGCCTCGGTCGCCGGCAACAGCGTTGACAACGCCCCCTACGGGCCGCTCGCCGGCGCCCCCGCGACCTTCCTGAAAGCCGATGGTACGGTTCCCTACGGCAATAACACCGCCAATCCCTCCTCCGGTGAGCTGGAGTCCGGCCCGCGGGCGGCGGACCTCTCGATGGCCGACACCTCGAGCGCCGTCTCGATGAGTTCCAGTTTCACCCTCCACAACTTCGGCAAGGTGGGCATCGTCCCCTTCACTTGGGCCAAAGGGATCCAATCCACGCCTCTGCCCGCTTGGAACCGGATCACCAACATCACTGACCCGCAGATCCGCGTCCTCTTGGGCTTCCCCCAACCGGCCGCTTTCCTGACCGGCAACCCCGCCGACACCAACTACGTGTATCCGGTCGGGCGCAACAAAGGCTCGGGCACCCGCGTCAATTGCCTGGCCTCCAGCGGCTATGGTGTGACCACCCCCGTCGTCCAGTTCGCCGTCGGCGGCATTCCCTTCAACAATACGCTGACCCTGGTCGAAGTGGACAACAACGGTTATGAGAGCGGTGGCGACGTGGCCAAGTCCCTGAGTGTGGATGGCAGCCAGGCGCAGCCGGACCCCAATTTCGGCGGCACGGGGTGGCTTGCCATTGGCTACCTCGGCACCTCCGACGCCCAGAGCGCCAGCCTGACGACGGCGAACTGGCTGACCCTTAACGGGGTGATGGAGTCCGACGGGGCCATCGAGGAAGGGCAGTACTCCTACTGGGGCAACGAGCACCTCTATGGCGCCAACGGCATCTCTGGCTACAAGCTGGCGTTTGGGAATACCTTCATCGCTCTCATCGGGAACAAGCTCGGCGGCAGTGTCCCCACGGCCCACAGCTCCGGCATTTCCCTGCGGTACATGCACGCCCAGAAGATCACGGACACCGCGGTGCCCACCCGCCTCTAATCCGGGACGTTCTCGGGAGTGACTCGAGCCAGCGCGGGCGCCAGCCCGCGCTGGTTTGTTTCCAGTTGCGTCGCTTACTTCAGCTCTCGCTGCTGGCCAACCTCCTTGCCGGCCTGCTGCTCCTGGGCGCGCTGATCCGGCGCGGGGTGGAGCTGGCGCGCCATGCCCCTCCGCCGGCGGGGAAGCCGTTCCGGCGAGCCGGGCCGCAACCGGAGGCCTCTGCTCCCGCAGCCCGCGAGCAACCCCGGGCGGCGCCGTCACCGTTTTCTTGGCGCCAAATCGAATCCACAGACTATTCTACCTACATTGCCAACCTCCGGTCGGTGGGGTGCCCGGAGCAGACAATTCGTGACCTCATCACGGCGGATGTTGGCAGTCTGTACGCCGCCAAGCGTGCCCAAATGGAGGAGGGGTTCCAGGCCGTGGCGCCCCTGGGCGCCACAGCGGATGCGTCGGCCATGGTGAGGCGACAGGCCGCGGCGGACGCGTTGCGTGCCGAGGAAGCCGCGGTTTTGCTGGCCCTGCTCGGCCCGGGACCGGAGGCGTCCGGGCCTGGCGGGCCTGCTCCAGCCCCCAACCGCGCCGCATCGGCCGTGGGTCGATACCTCGACGGCGTGGTCGGCGTACCGCTGTCCTTCCAGTCGCTTGCCCCAGGCACGATGGACCTTAACCCCCAGCAGCAGGAGGTCCTCGCCGGCCTGCGCCGCACTTTCGCCACCCAGTTGGAACTTCCGGGTGTGGACCATGGCGACCCGGCGTATCGACAGCGCTGGCAAGCGGCCCAACGCGAGAACGATGATCTGCTCCGCGGAATGCTTGGCACCCGGTTTTTCCTGGACTATCAGCTCCACGCCGCCGCTCCGCCGCCGCCCTCGCCCTAGGTTGGTTGGCCTGCCACGCCCGGCGTACGGGAGGGGACCGCCCCGTGGAGGAACGGTGAATAACTTGTTACCGGGATGACACGCGATCGCCATCAGCGCGTGACCGAGGCCCCCGATGCTCCCTTGGACCGTTCACCGGCCGACGAACGGCCGGGATTGCGGGCGGTTACACGATTGCCTGATCCCGAAACCGAGCATCCAAATCATGAGCTTCGCCGACTTGCGCCGCCGATGGGGCGGCCGCCGCCGCCCCAACCGCCCGACGTGCCGCTGCCCGAGGTCGCCGTGGGCCCAACCGCTCAGCCGGGGGATGAGCGAGCTCGGCCAGGCCGCATGAACGAGTTGACCCATCTGGCGCTCTTCGAACGGACACTCCTCAGCGGGGCGGAGTGGAGTCTCGACGGCCCGGCCTGGGTCGTGGCGCGTCTTGAGGAGGGGATCGTCTATGCCCAGGCCGACGGCGCGCACCAGGACGTGCCGTTGGGCGGCGTGATCGTCAAGCCGGCCGATGGTCGGATGAGCCTGCTGGCCAGCGTTCTGGGCCGGGCGGTGGTCCGCGGCCTGGCCGTGCGCATCCCCTACCTGAGCGGGTTGCTGACCCCGGCGGAATGTCACCACCTGGAGGCGCGGGTGGCGCGGGAGTTCAGGCCCTACCGCCTCCTCCCGGCCGATCATCCCTTGGCCTTGCTCGTGGCCAGATTTCAGCCGGCGGAGGCGCTGCCCCCGGTGCGGGAACGCTTGGCCTTTCTCCAGACGCTCGTCGAGCTCCTCGGGCCTGAGTTGACCGCCCTCCCCGCGGCTGCGGTCGTCGGCGCTGGGGAAGTGAAAGCGCGCCTGCGCCGCTTCCTCGAGCGGCATTCGGCTTGTGAACTGGCGGAGCTCTCTTTAGCCGACGTGGCCACGCACCTGCGCTGTTCGCCGCGTCACGCCAGCCGCCTCTTCCACGAGACCTTCGGGTCGAGCTTCCGCGCCTACTCCCTGGAGGCGCGGCTCAAGAAGGCCTGCCAACTCCTGACGACCACCCGATCGAAAGTGTTGGATGTGGCGTTGCAGAGCGGGCACGGCTCGTTGGCGGGGTTCAATTTCCTCTTCAAGAAGCGTTTCGGCATCACGCCCTCGGTCTGGCGCGCGCGCCACGCGGCGGCGCCCTCCGTGCAAGCCGTCCGCTCGCGGGCTGCGGCGGTTGCCCGCGCCCCTCGCGTTCGCCTCTGACGCGCCGGCGCCGGCGGGCGGGGGTGCGGGCGCTCCCCTCAGAATCGCAGGGTAAAGTCGAGCTGCAGGATCTGATAATCCTGGATCGGATTGATCCACGGCATGTCTTGGTTGCTGCCGCCGGTGCCGAGAAGGTTGTTGATGCGGCTGGCGTAGCCGTAGCGGAAAGTCCCGATGGCGTTGTCCGTGAAACCGTAGGCCAGCGCCACATAGACACCCTGCAGGTTGGCGCGGCCTTCAAAGAAGTCCGAGTCCATCAGGTTCGGATCGAGCGCGTACTGCTCGACGTGCTGCCAGTAAGTCCGGAACTCCCAGCCGTGCTTCCGCGAGGTCGTTCCATAGACCATGCCGAGACTCCCTTGGTTGCCCAGTGCGAAGCCCGCCTGCCAGGCCTTACAATCGTTCTTCTGCGGCGCGAACGGGGTGACGGTCGAGGGCGTCAACTGCTGCGGGCCCAGGTAGTTGGCGTAGCCGGCGGCCGCCGCCTCGGCCCGTTGTCGGCCCTGCAAGTTATAGGCGGCATCGCCGAAGATTTTGGCGTCCAAGGACCCGAGCTTGAAGTTGAGTTCCAACGGCACCTCGAGAACGAGCAAGTGATCCACCCCGACTTGGTTGTTAGGAAACCCGAAACTGTTGTAGCCAAAGCCGTTCACATTCACGACGCCATAGCCGCTAGCGCCATTGACATAGGTTCCGTTCGGCCCGGTGTAGGCCCCTTCCCCAATGAAGTCCGAACCGAAGTAGGGGGCCACGTTGGTCTGCAGGCGCCCGACATACTGATAGAGGGTGCCCGCCATTTTGGCCGAGACATTCGTCGTGAAATGGTAGTTGAACCCCGCCTGCCAGGTGAGGAGAAAGAGTTGGTCCACGTTCCGGGTGAGCAGGCCGAACGGGTCGTTGTTGATCATGCCGCCCGAACTGTAGTCGGGATTGGTATCCTGATAGAGGAACTGGCCCAGGTTGGCGAAAAAGTCCGCGTCACCCACCGTGGAGTGGAAGCGTTCGACGACGCCTTCCGGGCTCAGATCGGAGTCCCAGACCATTGGTGTCGTAAACAGCGGGTTCGGCATCCTTCCTGCCGTCAGGTCCAGCCATTTCTCGGGATGCCAGCCGAGATACACCTGGCCGAGGTACATCCCGGAGGTGTCTTTGCCAAACGGGCCCTGATACGGAATCGCGCCCGACGAGGGCGAGGCCTTGAGCGGGATGCCGCCCGACGAGGTGCCGAACGTCACCCACGGGGAGCGCGGGTTCGCGGCGCTCTCGAGCCGCAGGCCATAATAGAAGTCATCGCTGGCGTCACCCCGCAGCCCGAGGCGGACCGCGTAACGCCCACGGTCTAGTTCCAGCCGGTTATCCGCCGGGCTCGTGCCTTGGCGGTGTTCGTAACGCAGGCGCAGGTCGCCGAAGAGTTCCACGCTTTTGATGGCGTCGCTGATTTTCCACTTCGACGCCGCTGGCAGTGCGCCGTTGTTGGTGCGCATGGCGTCGGCCTCGGCCTTGATCTGCGCCACGTCGTCCTGCGTGACTAGACCCTTCTTCACGAAGAGGTTCATCAGCTCGTCCACCCGCGGGTCGGGGGTGTCCGTTGCCGCCGCCAGCAGGATCCCCGTTCCCAGCCCGATCCCTGTCAGGACCTTCAGCCATCGAAACCACTCCTGTCGCTGCACGATTCGCATAACGTGGCGCGACACTAACCACGGCGTGTTACGATTCTGTGGCGGAAAAGTTCCAT